>JBIKQC010000071.1:0-12879 GCA_044349855.1 Saprospira sp. | reverse complement strand
CTATTCAAATGTGATAAGATCCGCCCATTAATATAGATCAAGTAAAAATCCGCACATCCACACATCCGCATATCCGCACATTAATATAGATCAAGTAAAAATCCGCACATCCACACATCTGCATATCCGCACATTAATATAGATCAAGTAAAAATCCGCACAACTTGTCTCGGGACGAGATCATCACATCCGCACATCATCACATCCGCACAACTTGTCCCGACCCAAGACGGGATCATCTCATCATCACATCAAACTATCAAACAATCATTTGCAAAAACTCAGCCTCTGTCAGCACCGGAATACCCAATTTCTGTGCTTTTTCCAATTTTGAACCGGCTTTTTCTCCGGCCACCAGATAATTCAGATTTTTGCTCACAGCACTCAGATTTTTACCGCCGTTTGCTTCTACCATAGCTTCAGCTTCATCGCGGGTCATTTGTGTAAGTGTGCCGGTGAACAGGAAAGTCTTTCCGCCTAAAATACCTGTTCCCTCTGCCTTTGGCAGTTCAGAATCCAAACGTGCGGTATTAACACCCAAAGCTTCGAGTTCCAAAATAAGTTCCAATGTATCAGGCAAAGCAAAGGTATCGAAAAGGGCCTGTGCCACTTTAGGACCAATTTCGCGCAGCATCATCAGCTGTTCTACTGACCAGTTTTTCAGGTCCTTCACATTTTCAATAGCAGCAGCAAAGATCTTGGAATTGGTCTCGCCCACATAGCGTATGCCAAGGGCATAAATGAGGCGGTAGATCGGATTTTGCTTGGAGGCCTCAATAGCTTTTTTCAGTTTTTCAACCGAACGTTTGCCAAAACCTTCAAACTTTTCAATTTTATCAAAATCGAGGCGATAGATATCGGCAATATTTTTCAATAGGCCCTCCTGATAAAATTTATCAATATAGGCCGAGCCGAAACCGTCAATATCCATGGCATCTTTAGACACAAAATGTTTGAGTCTTTCTAAAATTTGCGCTTCGCAGGCAGGGCTTACGCAGCGCCAAACCGCTTCCCCCTCAGGTCTTTCGAGTTCAGATTCGCAGACCGGACAATGTGTTGGAAATACAATCGGGGTTTCACTGCCATCGCGCAATTCTTCCATCGCTTTCACAATGTAAGGAATCACATCTCCGGCACGTTCCACCAAGACAGTATCACCAATTCTGATGTCTTTATCTCTGATCATATCGGCATTGTGCAGGGAAACAGAGGAGATTGTTACACCGGCCAACTCTATAGGATCCAGTTTTGCAACGGGTGTTACCGCACCGGTGCGGCCCACCTGATATTCCACATTCAATAATTTTGTGGTTGCCTGTTTGGCTGCAAATTTATAGGCAATCGCCCAACGAGGGTGGTGGGAGGTATAACCCAACTTATCCTGAAGGGCCAAATTATTCAGTTTCACCACCATGCCGTCTATTTCATAGCTGTAGCTGTCGCGGCTGACCTGCCAATTGGCACAGAAGTCGGCTACTTTGCCAATATTGGGACAAACCGCCATTTCCTCGTCGAGTTTTGGTACTTTGAATCCCAAAACTTCGAGCATGCGGATAAGGTCGTTATGTGTTTCAAATTTTGTCAGCACTGAGTTGCCATCGGCATCTACGGCATAACCCACCTGATAGACAAAGGCATCGAGGGCTCGTTCTTTTACCTGTTTGGGATCTTTCACGCGAAGTCCGCCTGTTGCGGCATTGCGGGGATTGGCAAAAAGCTGTTCGCCGTTTTTGAGACGCAGACTATTTACCTTTTCAAACAGATCTTTTCTGATCAGCGCTTCACCGCGCAGTTCCACTTTGGCAATGCCGTATTTGGAAAAGGCAGCATTGAGCGGAATGGAATTTATTGCTTTTATATTTGCTGTGATTTCATCGCCCATCACACCGTTTCCGCGGGTGGCACCGCGTACCAGTTTATCATTTTCGTAGAGCAAAACAATGGTTCCGCCATCAAATTTAGGTTCCACACAATAAGGCAGTTCAGGGCCATCACTCAAATTGAGCAGTTTCCGAATGCGTTTGTCAAAATCGGCTAAATCGTCCGGATTATAGGAGTTTTCCAATGAAAGAGTAGGCGTGAGGTGCTCCACTGTCGGAAAATCCTCTGTTAAATCAGTCGATACCCTTTGTGTTGGAGAATCGGCACTGATAAGGTCGGGATATGCACTTTCAATGTCTTTCAGCATCTGGAAAAGACAGTCGTACTCATAATCGCTCAGAACCGGCTGATCAAGCACATAATAACGCCATTCATGATAGATAATTGCTTCGCAGAGTTGTTCCAACTGCTGCACAGCCTTTGTTTTATTATCTGATAAGCCCTCCTGCAGTAAGTTTTTTGACAGTTCGAAAAGGGCTTTCTGTTGAGCGGAGTTGTATAGCATGATTTAGGAATTGGTGTACTTGGTAGAAGTACTTGGTACTTATTATCAGAGAATTAGGAACCGAAAAAAAGGAACCAGTGACTAGATAGAGAGAATAGGCAATGTACTTTTTAACTTAACAATTCTAGTAAATCTTTAAAAGAAATCTTTTAAAAAAAGCTTTGAATCCTGCCTGTTCTTTTTTGCTTTGCTGTTAAATATTAAAAAAGATTAATTATTTATTAATGAGGCAGTTGGTCAATATGACATAATCCACACAACTTGTCCCGACTCAAGACGGGATCATCACATCCGCACAACTTGTCCCGACTCAAGACGGGATCCGCCCATCATCCGCACAACTTGTCCCGACTCAAGACGGGATCCGCACATCATCTCATCCGCCCATCATCTCATCCGCACAACTTGTCCCGACTCAAGACGGGATCCGCCCATCATTTCAACCCTTCAATCCCGCCAAAAACTTTTTCCACACTGGCCGGACATTTAGCAAAAACGCGGTCACGGACATCATCTATGAAAGCTTCGCGCTGTTTGTCGGTCATGCCTCTGCCATATTTTTTAAAATCCTTACTGTAACAGTCATCGAGTCCGTTGGCATATTGGAACCCTTCATCCAAGAGTTCGAAAGAGCCTTTCTGAACATTTTCTTTCAGTGTGCATTCGCAGAATTTCTTGGCCAAATTGTTTTTAATTCGACTGTCACGCAGCACTATGTAATCAATCGTAAATATGAGAATTACGAGAAAAAAGATAATGGAAGCCGATATGATGCTTATCTGTATAATTCGTTCGCGTGTCATAGGAAATAGTCTAAAAGGGGAATTTGCTGAAAAAACGAAAGGTAAATAATTTCGGGATATTAGCCAACGATTTCATCAATAAAAAAACAGATCAAATAAGGAAAGACTGCTAATTTATCATTGAAGGGCTTACATGTCAAGAGATAATGTCGTTTTTAACTGTTCATTTAAATTGACTGAATAGTTCCTGTATTTTAATATTTTATGTGATAAACTATCAATTTTTTGGATATGATATCGAATTTGTTAAAATTTTTTCCTTTATTGCTACAAAGAAAGTTTAGCTATGTGTCATCGTAAGACTATTATAAAATTTGCAGGCATCTTATTATTCTGCCTGTCTATATACAGTTTCCAAAAACCAATTGCGCCTATATCACCTGTTCGGCCTGCTATCAGGGTTGATTCCTTCTTATTGCAGACTGCCCGTTTTGAACAGGCCGGCGATTGGGTGGGCTATGAAAAGCGCTGTTTGGAATCGGAACAGGATGCCGCTTACCGAAAAGATGCTGCCTTAGAAGCGGCTGTTAATCTCCGAAAAGCACAGTTTGAAGCCATTAAAAATAGCTTTGACAGAAGCATTTCAGGACATTTGTTTGAAAAGTCACTCCGATATTTTGAAAAGTCAGATACGGCAATTTGGCAATTGGACGCAGCCCGCTACGGGCTCGCTATCTGTTACAGCAACAGTGCATCATTGCAGGGCATAAAAGCCGCCGATAGTCTCCTGCAATTGGTTTTTGACAGTAAAAGAAAGCCATTATCTGCTTTTGCTGCCGATGCACTGTTCCTTTTTGGCAGTATCCATAAGTGGTCGCCTGAGATATCAGCGAAAGAAAATGTCTTGGGACAGCTGCGGCGCATAACCAACTACAGAAAGGAATACGAACTGCTGCTGCAGGCTGCAACTGCTATCAATAATAGAAATAACAACTTGGCAGAATCGCTGCTTCAGCAGGCAGAAGCCATTCTTAAAAAGTGCCCCGGACAAGAAGAGGCCAAGTCAGTTCTTGCTGAACTCTACCTGCGGATTGGCAGAGATTATTTTCCAAAAAATAAGAAGAAGGGTATTGAACTGATAGAGAAAGTACTCTCCTTTCAGAGCCACCGCTATAACAGTTCAGACAGTTCCGGATTTTGCCCGGACGCAGATCATTTTATTCCGGATTATTGGTCCTTATTGGCACTTCAAGAGTTTGCCTACCTGCAATTGCATGTGGACAGCAGTGGAAGGCTGAGCAAAATGCCGCTGCAAAGTTTAACGGGTTTACTGTCAATCATACAAAATCATCTTTATGCTCCGGTAAACAGAAACATTTGGTATGGATCTTTATCTGTCACCAATAGTACTCTGATAGGGAATTCCTTCAAAAATTACAAAAAACCCAATTCAGTTGAAGATTTGCAGGATCTTTTCTTTCTGAGCGAAAGAATGAATGCACAAAATTTGTGGTACGGCACCAAATTTTTAAATGGTAAAGAACCCTCCGATTCCCTTCAGGCATTGGAACAGCGCCTTGCCATTGATCAGAGCTTTTGGACCTCTCAGGTCAATAAACTTCAGGCGCTTAACGATACAAAACTGCTCTCTTCTTTTGAAGCACGTCTGAAAGTAATAAAAAAACAGCGCGAAGAACTGCACACAGTTTTGCTGAAAAAGCAGAAAAAATATCTCACACTCAAATTTGGCGCTCAGATACCCAAATTGAAGGAACTGCAGTCGAAATTGGACGCCGATATGCAGGTTTTGTCTTATCTTAATATTAATAACAGTCCTTATCTCCTGAGTGTTAATTCCACAGCGGCTAAGCTTTTAGAATTGGACAGTAATCTTTATGAAACAGTTTCCGAATTCAAGCAACTCATCGTTAACAAAGCTAAAGCACATGATTTTGCCAAAAAATCGAATGAATTATATAAAAAACTAATTCCGACTTTTGATGGCGAAAACAAAAGACTGCTGATCATTCCTACTGCGGAATTGAACGGAATCCCTTTCGATATGCTTTGCAGTGAAGCAGCTAAAGTTGACGATAAATTCAAAACACTGTCCTATCTTTTTAAAAAGTACCGGATTTCCTATCAGTACAGTATTTCGTCCTGGTTTGAAAAACATAATCTGCCATTGAACCCTGTCAGTTACTATATCATGTCGATGAGCAATTCGAAAGATAGTTTAGCAGGCCTTCATACCGATTATCTGCTCTCAAGATTCAGTGCCACTACTTTCAAGGGAATGGCAAGCAAAAAAGAGGCTTTTTTGGAGCAGGCGCCGCGTTTCGGATTTATTCATTTGGGCATTACAGCCAATGAATCCGAATTGACTTTTTCCAATGAGAAGCTGTCTTTGGAAGAATTGGACGGTATGGAGCTGAACGCAGCTTTGGTATTGATGCCGCATCTTAGTGCACCTTCTTCTTCTATTGTGGAAATGGCATTTTTGCAGGCAGGAGCCGGATCAATAATCTCATCGCTTTGGAATGTTTCTGAAGAATCGGAATCCGCAGAATTGGTAAAATATTTCTATGAAAATCTTCAAAAAGGACTCTCAAAAGATGAGGCGCTGCGCCGTGCCCGAATGGAGTACTTGGAGAAAATGCCTGAAGATAAATTGGCACTGATTTATTGGGGGCAATACCGTCAGGTAGGCGATTTTCGCAGTGTTTCCATAAGTGAACCCATCAGTTATATCTGGTGGTATCTGTTGCCGATTGTAGGATTATTGGGAATTGGCTGGTGGGCAATGGGCGCATTGAGACAGCGTAGGTAGTTGAGCTGATTTAACATCAGTTTAGTTTAAAAATCCTCAGCGTCCTTTGCGTTAATCCTTTGCGTGCTTTGCGGTAAAATTTAGATCAGGTCAAATAACGGATTGGCAACTGAACAGCAGGACCGTGCAACGAATCTGCCTTCTGCCTTCAGACCCTAAAAAGATCCCCCCAATTCAAACTCCCCAAGCACTTCCCAATGCTCCGGTGTCAGTTCTGTTCTTACCAGGCGCAATCTTTTCAATTGAAAACCGCCCAAAAAACGATTTCCGAGTTCTGCAATAATCGCTTCTTTCTTAAAAGTAGGCAGAGAGCCGTAAAGAAAGCTGATATGGGGTATAAATGGATTTACAGTAGAGTGTTCAAAAAGTCCTTCTGCCGCTTCGCGAAGATTGTAAATATCCTCGCTGTCATCGGTTCTAAAAAAAAGACAGCGGTAAAAGTGTTCCAAATATTCAACTCCGGTAAGTGATGCGCTCAATGGCTTGTTTTGAACAGCCAGCTGTTTCGTTTTTTTTATGGCTGTAGCAGGGTCGTCGAAAATTCCGCTGAGCAGCGTCACATGCGGCTCGAAACGGGGCGTGTTGTGCACTGTACTTAAATCTTCAATCAGTTGACTGATTTTGACATAAGTATCGTTATCGGGCATTAACCAAAGTGTCAGCATAATACAAAAAATAATAAAACGAAAGTCGGGAAGCCTAAGCAGGAGAAAGTAATCTCTATTCCCAAATTATTAAACTCAAAGATAAGGCTTAAGTTGATTCTTTCAATATTTTTTGTAGATTTGCTACAGATCAAAAGTAATGTTCATCATGGATAATCTCATTCTGTTCGATGATCTGTCATTGATAGATCATTTGAAACCCTTTACCTATACCCGTCCAATCAGCGAACTGCGCGTCGGTATTATGACTATTAAAGAAAAATGGGAGAAAGCACTGAATGTACGTGGTTCATATCATACACAGTTTCACCTTTCCGACAAATTTCCCTGCCGATTCGAAGCCGTAAATATCCTCGTGAACGGATCTGTGCTGCCTGACCCGGAATTGTGCAAAAGTATCGCTCAGTTACCCTTGTACCATGCCCTGGTCGATGGCGATTGCGTCATAGCACTTAAACTTGATGCTATCAGTGCCAGATTGTATCTTGGAGGACAACAGCCGGATCAGCTTTCGGGAATCGATTGGACAGCGTCCTATTCTCAGATTTGCCATATTTGGGATATTTTCAGTAAAAATGATGCAGAAATTAAGCGGGATTTTCTGACGCTTACAGCGGGAAGAAAATCGCAGCCATTGTCCGATACCAACAGACTTTTGGGCGATTCCGAACTGCTTTTTATTGAAGAAGGCGCTTCTGTTGAATGTTCAATTCTGAACACCAAAACAGGCCCCATTTATATTGGTTCTAAGGCCGAGGTCCTCGAAGGCTGCATGCTTCGCGGCCCTTTGGCTATGTGCGAACATTCGGCTACCAAAATGGGCACTAAAATCTATGGCGCTACCACATTGGGGCCGCATTGTAAAGTAGGTGGTGAAATTAATAATTCTGTGATGATTGGTTACTCAAATAAAGGCCATGACGGGTTTTTGGGCAATTCGGTCATTGGTGAATGGTGTAATCTGGGGGCTGATACCAATAATTCCAATCTGAAAAATAATTACGGAGAGGTAAAAGTATGGAGCTACGCAACAGGCGGATATGAAAACACGGGACTGCAATTCTGCGGACTCTTTATGGGGGATCATTCCAAATGCGGTATCAATACTATGTTCAACACCGGAACTGTTGTGGGCGTTTCAGCAAACATATTTGGAGCAGGCTTTCCCGAAAAGTTTATACCATCTTATTCCTGGGGCGGGGCAGAAGGAATGCTGACTTATCGCCCTGAAGATGCCGTTGATGCAGCCGAAAAAATGATGCTGCGCAGAGGTATAGAACTCAGTTTTGAAGATGAACAAATTTTAAGGACAGTATACGAACAAAGCATCCCTTACCGTTTTTGGGAAAAGGAGGAGGAATTATAACTGGGTTTTTAAAAAGTATTTCAATGAAACAACCCTGGTGGAAGCGTTTTTTAAGCAATTTTTTCACAATTCCTTTGGAAAAAGTAAAAAGCGAATACAGCACAACGCTTGAAGTAGTGCTTAATAAAGGACGTTATGCACTTTGTACAGAGCATGCAGTCTATTCTTATGAAGATTTGTATATAAATTTCAGAGACAGCTTTTATAAAATTGATCTCGATAGTCATAAGATTGACAAGGTATTAATATTGGGTGTTGGGTTACTGAGTATCCCAATTATACTTGAAAAGCTGCTTCTTAAAAATTACAGTTATACCTGTGTAGATATAGATCCGGAAGTGGTCAGGCTGGCAAAAAAATACGGATTGCCACAATTGGAATCAAAAATTGAATTGCATTGTGCCGATGCCTTTGAATACATAAAAAAGGAAACAGACACATATGGACTTATAATCGTTGATATATTTATTGATGATAAAGTGCCTTCAGTTTTTGAGACTACTGATTTTTTGCAAAATTTGAAAAGGAGATTCGAGCGCAATGGTCTGCTTATGTACAACAGGATGGCTCAGAATAATGAAGCCATTGAAAAAACAGAACAGTTTTATAAAAATGAATTTAAGAAACTTTTTAACGATACGGATATGTTAGTCTTAAAGGGTAACAGGATGTTACTCGCCAAACTTTGATTATAAAGTTTTGTATTGATTTTATTCGATTGTTTTTTAGTAAGCTCAGTCCAGTTAAACCAAAAAAGTTTTGTATTTTTTGAATAAACACAATATTTCTTTATTTTTACTAATTGGAATCCGGAAGTTAAAGCTTAACTGTCACTCCAACCACAAAATTTAAACAGTGCGTTCATGAAATTTATTCTATTAATAAGTATAGCTATTGCTTTTCCATTAGTTATTCATGCTCAATCCAAAAATGAGATGAATATCAAAAAGGATGTTGTAGATTACTATTGGGAGATGTCTTCCTCCGATAAGGACCTGATAAGCTATCCTATTGAAATGAAGAATAATAAATGGACTTCAGTTTCAGTTGCAGATTATGAAATTCCTGCAGATGTTAATTACTTGAAAGGATATATTTTCATATCAGATGCAGCAAATGACAGTCTTGATAAGGCTTCGACCTTCCAGTTCGTCATTTATGAAAGAAAAAAAGGTGACCCGATTATAGCAATTTCCAAAAAGCGTTATCAGGATGATATGTGGGCTACTGAAGTCAGCTTTTGGGAGAAAAAAGGAGGTAAATGGTTTAATGTAATACAGGAAGTAGCTCCCGAATTGACATATCAGGACTTTTTGGAAGGAGGTCGAGACGGTTTCAAACTGAGCGAAGCATTGATAAAAATGTTACCGATTCACTATGATTTGCCGACTAAGTCAAGTGACCATATTAATGTCTATTTGCTGAATGATTATTTTGCATACTATTGTCATCAGGTAAAACCCGATGATGAAAACTGCGGCATTCAAAATGCAATTATTTATGATCAGGTAGAACTGCGTTGGAATAAAACTAAAGGGGCATTTGTTCTCGTAAATTTTAAGAAATCAACTTAAATTTCAAAAAATTATTTGAATCTCAACTGAAAAGTTGAGATTTTTTTTGTATTTTTTTGCAGGGGAAAACATTGAACTCAATAACATTATGGAAAGATCATTTTTTTGATTAAGATCATATGAAATTATCGTGCAGATTTTCCTTTTATTATCAGCTTTGACTTACTTTGTTTTATAATTGGAGTAAGCAGTATTTATCCTATTGTTGATCTCCATATTAAATATTATCAGCTACTCATAGGGCAGAAAGCTCAAGAAACTGATAAGGTTTATGAATTTGCTTAGATTCACATAAATCGGCAGTTTTTCAAAGAATTTTCTGAAACGAAATTTATATTTTTACTTAGCAAAGAATTTTCTGATTCTATAAATTCCAATCTGACAATTATGGAAAAGCCAAAAATAAATATTCCGAAAAGCCTGACAGAAAATATCCTTGCGCCACAGGAGGAAATGCTCGATACACTTCACAAAAAACGTAAAGTATCAATCGGTATCCCAAAAGAAAATGCTTTTCCGGAAAATAGGATTGCACTTACACCCGCTTCGGTCAAAACACTTGTCAGAGCAGGACATCATATCATTGTGGAAAATGAAGCCGGGGAACGGTCCAATTTTTCAGACTATGACTACTCGGAAGCCGGGGCTGAAATCGCTTACAGCCAGGAACAGGTTTTTAAAGCCAATGTTATACTGAAGGTAGCACCACCTACACTGGAGGAAATTGATTTGGGCCATCCGGGGCAGATTCTCATTTCCCCCATTCACCTGCCTCAGATGCAGGAGGAATACCTCTATCGCCTAAAAAATAAGCGCATCACAGCACTGGCTATGGAGTACATGAAAGATAATTCCGGAATTTTTCCCTTTGTGCGCATGATGTCGGAAATAGCCGGTATCGGTGCCATGCAGATAGCTGCAGAACTGCTTTCTTCCACTTCGGGTGGCAGGGGTGTCCTGCTTGGAGGTATTTCAGGAGTGCCTCCTGCCAAAGTTGTTATTTTGGGATCGGGTGTAGTGGCTGAAGTTGCCGCACGAGTAGCGTTGGGTTATGGCGCCGAGGTACGAATTTTTGATAACAGTATCCGCAAACTCATGCGTCTGCAGAGTGATCTTGGCATAAGATTATATACCGGCACATTCAATACACCCGAAATGGAACAGGAGCTCCGAACTGCCGATGTGGCAATTGGTGCCATTCATGCCGAATCGGGCCGTACTCCCTGTATTGTGGGCGAGGATTTGGTAAAAAGTATGAAACCCGGTGCAGTAATTATTGACGTGAGCATTGATCAGGGCGGTTGTTTCGGCACCTCACGCATTACCACACATCATAATCCTACCTTTAGAAAATACGATATTATACATTACTGTGTTCCCAATATCGTCTCACGTTTTCCCGGAACGGGCTCAACAGCGATCAGCAATGTACTGACGCCCTTCTTCCTGAGTGCCGGCGGTACCGATGGTATTGAGGCGCTAATACGCAATTCCAACGGATTTCGCAATGGCGTGTATATGTACAAAGGCTGCCTGACCAACAAATATATGAGCGAACGCTTCGGGCTCAAATTTACGGATATAGAGTTGCTGATGATGACAGATTTGTAATTATTTTTTTCGTTTTAAATTATTTTTATTTTTAACTATGAAATTATACACAAAGGCATTTTTGCTAATTTTTTCTCTTTCTCTTTTTTTAATTTCCTGTCAGCAAAAAGGCAAAAATTGGAACAAAATTCTTTCATCTGTCGAAAAGTGGGAAATTTTTGAATTGCAGGGCAGTAAAGGTAAAGCCGCTTTTCCACAAAGACCGGTAATAAAAACGATTGCTTACAGTGCCGAAATCAATATTCTGGAAAATTATGTAATGACAGATAGTATAACTTACAGTGTTACGCTCATAGAGAACAGAACCCTCATAACTCCCGAAGCCTGGAATACCTTTTTGGAAAAAGAGGTACTTGCATTTAAGACCATTGAGAGAAAAAAAATAAAAATAAATGGTCGCGACGCAGTTTTATCAAAGGTTCGGGAGAATGAGCTTTGTGGCTACTCCATCAATATGATTGTCGATAATAAATATGTGGCTAATGTTGCCGTCCGTTATAAAGGAGAATTTCCAACGGAAAAATTATTGATGGCTTTTGCCGAAAAGGTAAAATTCGATATTGCCGATAAAAAGCCTAAATTAGAAGAAGAATGATACTGAGAGCCGAAAATCTATTCAAAACATACGGGCGCAGAAATGTGGTGCGCGGTGTATCCATCAGTGTGAAACAAGGTGAAATTGTGGGACTTTTAGGGCCAAATGGAGCCGGTAAAACCACCACTTTTTATATGACGGTGGGCTTTGTGCAGCCCAACAGCGGCAAAGTTTTTCTGGATGATCGCGAAATCACTGCACTTCCTATGTACAAACGCTCCAAACTCGGAATAGGCTATCTTCCGCAGGAGGCCAGTATCTTCCGTAAACTGTCTGTTGAGGATAATATCAAAGCTGTTTTGGAAATGACCGGACTGAATAAAAAGGAACAGCAGGAAAAACTCGAAGTGCTGATGTCGGAATTCGGGCTTGACCGGGTTCGAAAAAGTAAGGGCGACACCCTTTCGGGTGGTGAACGCAGAAGAACCGAAATTGCCAGAGCATTGGCTGTAAATCCCTCATTTATTCTCCTCGATGAGCCATTTGCGGGCATTGACCCCATTGCGGTAGAGGACATTCAGTCTATTGTCTGGAAACTGAAAAACAAAAACATCGGCATCCTCATCACCGACCACAACGTAGGAGAAACCCTCTCTATTATCGATCGGGCCTACATTATGGTAGATGGCCAAATATTCAAGGAAGGCGCCCCCGAAGAATTGGCCAATGATCAAAAAGTAAGAGAACTTTATTTGGGTCAGAGTTTTATGCTGAAAAGGAAGTATACAGGGGAAAAGGGTTGATTTTTACACTTGCATTTTTGCAGGGGAAATACTATATTTGAAGAAAAAAAAGAAAAATGCAGCAGACAAAAGTAAAATTTCCTTATGGAATCAGCAATATTGAGAAGCTTGTTGATCAGGATTATGTCTTTGTTGATAAGACCAAATATGTTGAATTGCTTGAAAAAGAGGAAAGTTACTCCATTTTCCTCCGTCCCCGCCGCATGGGCAAAAGTCTTTTTGTCTCAATTTTGGAATATTATTATGATATTCTGCAAAAAGATAAGTTCGAAAAGATATTTTCAAAACTATACATTGGACAAAATCCTACACCTGGTGCAAATTCCTTTAGAGTATTGTGTTTTGATTTTAGTGGAATAGACACTC
>JBIKQC010000500.1:0-3634 GCA_044349855.1 Saprospira sp. | reverse complement strand
AGTAATTATAAATCCAATAAAGTTTTGATATCGTCAGGAATATCGGTAGCCAAATCTACATCACTTAAGGGGGTAAGCAGGTCATATTTCAATTCCAATTCATGAATGTCTTCAACCGTATCATGTAAAACACTTTCTGTGCTCCAATGTTTGTCCATAAACAGCTGAGAATACATATATCTGAGCCCAAGCAGATAATAGCCGCCATCGTAGGCAGGCCCAATTACAACTTCTTTATGTCCGAGTATATGAAAAGCTTCATTTATAAAAACAGGTTGAAGTTCATAACAATCGCTGCCTATGATGACGATGCGTTTAAATCCTGCATCGAAACCTTCCTGAAATGCATTTTGCATTCGGGTGCCAAGATCAGTGTTTGACTGTACTTTTTTTGTGAATTTGTGGGAATCGAAACAATCGTTCTCTTCTATGTAATCTGAGTAGAAAATCCAACGAGTACATTCAGCTTCTTCTGCAACGGCACAGGTATGTTCCAAAAGTTTTTTGTAGACCTGCAGCGCCTTTTCATCGCCTATATCTTTGGCGATTCTTGTTTTAACCTTTCCGAGGATAGGGTTTTTTGCAAATATGATCAGTAACATATGATTCAAGGGATATTATTAAACAAAAATAACAATTTAATAAGAGATTGACAACTTCTAGTAAATCTTCTCAGAAGCTTTTACCCATTTCCCCCAATTTTTATTGTATACATGGATCTTTTTTGTGACTTTGCCAAAATTGTCTATCAATTTTTTTTCCGCGTTGTGCCATGAAAATATTCCGCCATATAAATTATAAACATGGATGTATCCTGCCATCTGTAACTTTTCTCCTATGCGCTCGCTTCTATAGCCGACTGAGCAGTAAACTACGATTGTATCTGTTTTTGTTAAATTAATTTTGTTTAAATCGAACTGTTTGTAACCAACTGCTTTGGCATTTTCAAGATGACTGATATTGTATTCTTCCGGTTCTCTGCAATCCATTAAATGAATAGTTTTACTATCAGCCATGAGCAAAGAAAGAGAATCCGTATCAATAAGACGCACCGTTTTTGAAAGCAGCCCATCAAGCATTTTATTATAATCACTTGCAAAATAATGGCAGGCTGCAAAAAGCAATAGGGTATAAAAACCTGCTACAGCTTTACAGAAATTACCCTTGCTGAAAAGTTTGAACATTTTAGCTGCTTTTGTAGTAATTTAGAAAAGGAAAACACTTATGTTTAAACCAAATTGATACTTGCTTGTTTAGGATTGAATAAAAAATAACAATTATGCTAATTCTAACTTACATTCTAATTACACTTTCCGCAGTAATAGCTATGGAATTTGTCGCATGGATTGCACATAAATTTTTGATGCATGGTTCCTTGTGGATATGGCACGAAGATCATCATAAACCGCATACAGTGCATGGTTTTTTTCAGAAAAATGATCTCTTTTTTCTGGTATTCGCCGTGCCAAGTGCCACAAGTTACATAATCGGTGCAACAGTTCCTTCACTATTCGGGTTGTTTTTTGTCGGTATAGGAATTTCCATTTATGGCTCTATTTACTTTCTCATTCATGATGTCTATATACATCAGCGTTTCAAGTGGTTTAAACAGCTGGATGGCTGGTATTCAAGAGGTATTCTTCGTGCACATGGGGCACATCATGCCAATCAGAATAAATATGGCTGTGAATCCTTCGGGTTGCTGTTGGTCCATCCAAAATATTTCAAAGAAAGAAAAAAGCAACAAATATGACTTTGTTTAAAATTGTAATGTCAGCCTTATTGCTGACCCCGTTTATTCTTTTCAGTTGTGCTGGTTCCAATAAAAGTACAATGAGTGAAAGAACTGAAGTAAAAACTGAAGCCGCTAATCTTATTTTCGATGGAAAAAAGATTAGTAAAACGGATGAAGAATGGAAAACTATACTTGGCCCTGAAAGCTATGAAGTACTAAGAAAAAAGGGTACGGAGAGAGCATTTACTGCTAAAGAAATGCTGGAAAACAAGAAGAAAGGCCATTTTTACTGTGCCGGTTGCGGATTACCGCTTTTTTCATCTAATACAAAATTTGATTCCGGGACCGGATGGCCAAGTTTTTATCAGCCTGTCGCCAAAGAAAATGTTGGAGAAATTACTGATGATAGCCATGGCATGATTCGGACTGAAGTTGTTTGTAACAGATGTGGCGGTCATTTGGGGCATGTTTTTGATGACGGCCCAAAACCTACCGGACTTAGATACTGTATGAATGGCGTTTCAATGAAATTTGTTGAGTCTAAATAACTTAAACATTATACAAACAAAAAAAGGTAAACCGCTGAGGTTTACCTTTTTTTGTTGTGTTTACTTTAGGTGATCCCAAAGCTCCCAATTTTTGATGTTTTCCAAACCCTTGTTAAATTTGTTTTTGGGTTTTGCAGTAGGTTTTGGTTTAGCAGCAGGTTCAGGCTTTCTTTGAACAAGTGTGGGCCTTTCGTAAGCAGGCGGCGGATCCTTTTTAGGTGGATCAATTTTAGAGGCAGTTGCAGGCTTTTCCTTTTTAGGTTCTTCAAAAACCATTATTTCCGGTTCTTTTTCTTTTTGAGGTGGAGGAGCCGGTTTGTCTAT
Source organism: Saprospira sp. (assembly GCA_044349855.1). Classification (GTDB taxonomy): domain Bacteria; phylum Bacteroidota; class Bacteroidia; order Chitinophagales; family Saprospiraceae; genus Saprospira. Next base: position 1,027 of record JBIKQC010000500.1, on the reverse strand, counting down.
CGGTAAAGTTGATATTTTGGGCTCCAACTTTGGTTTAGGCTGTTCAATAGTCGCAAGAACAGGTTCAAGTTTTGGTTCAGGTTTCGGCTCAGGTTTCGGCTCAGTTTTCGTCTCTTTCAAGCCTCTGTCAAATTTTAAGAACCAATCATACAATTCTTTTTTAGAGAAAACCACCACCAGTTCAGAGTGTCCCCAATCTTTATAAACTGTAAACTCTACGCGTTTGTTGCCTGCATCGCGTATTGCATTCACCATTTTTTCAGATTCTATAATAGGAACCGGAATATCTTTTGCCCCGTGAAATACCCAATGCGGCATATTTTTAAGATTGTTGGCATCTTTTATATTGCCTCCGCCGCAGACGGGGGCTACCGCTGCAAAGCGAGTGGGGTAGGCGCCGGCAAACATCCATGCGCCATAGCCGCCCATGCTCATTCCCGTAAGGTACACTTTGTTTTTATCTACATGATAGTTGTTTTCAGCAAAATCCAAAATCTGAATGAGTTTGGAATTATCCCATCCATTCTGACATTGCGGGGCAACAACAATAAAATCAATCTTTAAACCCCGGAGAATTTCATAAATAACGCCATAGCTTTTTACCTTTTCCACATCGGTGCCTGAGATGGAACGACCGTGCAAAAACATCAGCAGCGGATATTTTTTATTAGGATTTTCCTTGTAACCTGCAGGATAATGTACCAAATAATGGTAGGGCAGATTCGGGTTTTTTACTGTTTCAACAGTTTGCGCAAAGGCTGTTTTTGAAATAACCGCTATGATCAGCAGTAATAAGATCTTGTATTTCATAGCTTATGTTTTTTTGCACTCAAAACGCAAATCTATCATTTTATTGTTTAAAAACAAGACATTTGTAAAGTCTTAACCTTTTGTAAAGGAATTGATACGCTGTTTTTATTTTGATATTCTGACATTTAGCGCATAAAATGCCTTTCATTATTTGATACTTTAAGAGAGTTCTGTTAATTTTGCAGTTCAAATTCAATAAAAATCTATGCCGCTGCAT
>JBIKQC010000499.1:0-3637 GCA_044349855.1 Saprospira sp. | reverse complement strand
GGCGACGATTATTTAAGTCTGAAAAAATACCAAGTCCTAAAATAATGATATTTGGTATTGTAATAATCCAAAAATTTGCATATCTCTGATTTTCAACCTCCCGACGACGTAGGGCCAATTTTTCTTTTATTTCGGGAGAGAGTTTCTTTTCATCGACTTCGCTATATTCAATCTTTGGCAACTGTTTTTCCTGAACATCATTAAATGCCCATGTCACAACAGCTCCACCTATAATACCGATAGTACAACTGATATAAAGCCAATAGGATGGAAATTTTGGTCGCAGCAGTTTAAGTAACATAAATCCGAGTGAAACAAATGTAACGAGATAAAAAGCGAGAACTAAGGGCAGAGTGCCGCTCATATCGACCATGTACACATCTCCGCTGGTTTGAGCTGAAATGAGAGTTGTTGTGAGAATACCAAGGAGAAACATTAGGAATTTAAGCATAAATTTAGATTTTATCACTTTTTAGGTTCGTCGGCAGCAAAAAGTTTTTTATTAAAATCAGTCATCGTTTTTTCCAATCCGATAAATCCAAAACTTTTGCAAGCACCGACAGAGTGTTTCATTATTTTAGGCAATTGTTCTGTTTCATAACGGCTCCATTCCCCCAAAACAAAATTAACCTGATGTCCTTTTGAGTAGTTATTGCCGATACCTACACGTAAGCGAGCGTAGTCTGCAGTTGAAAGTTCTTCTTCAATGCTTTTAAGTCCGTTATGGCCACCTGCTCCACCCTTGCTTTTTATTCGGATTGTGCCAAAGTCAATATTTAAATCATCCAGGATAACAAATAAGTTCTGGGGTTCAATTTTTTCCTTTTGCATCCAATAACGGATTGCCTGTCCGCTCAAGTTCATATAGGTATTGGGTTTTAATACAATATAAATTCTTCCCTTGTATTTACAGGAGGCTACAGCCCCATAGCGTTCTGACTTATAGGTTCCTTCCAAAGATTCCACAAGTGCATCAGCTACTTTGAAACCAATATTATGGCGGGTATTTTCATACTCGGCGCCAATATTGCCGAGTCCAACAATAAGGTATTTCACAATATCTTCAGATTCGTCTTTAACAATTGATTGATTGTGGCGGCCAAAGAGGCTTTGCCAAAGTTTATTAAGCATATTTCAACTTTCATTTTGCTAAACACAAAAAGACGTAACAGGGATTTGAAGCCCTACTACGTCCTAGTGATAGACAACAGGAATTGTCATTATTTTTTCTTGGTTTCGTTGGCTGCTTTTGTTTGAGCAGAACGGAGAGCACGTGGAATGTCGATTGTAACTACAGGAATACTGCCGTTAGTGATAGCTTCCATACCTGCAGGCAATTTGATATCGCGAACACGCATAGATTTACCTAACTCCAATGCAGCAATATCAACTATGATATATTCTGTCAATGATTCAGGACTTGCAAAAACCTGAAGTTTACGCATTTTTTGAACCAAAGTTCCACCAATTTTCTGACCTTCAGAAACACCCTGCAACTTAAGCGGAAGATTAACTTTCACAGTTTTGCCCGGTACAATTGCCTGAAAATCTATGTGGATAATTCTATCTGACACTGGGTGGTATTGAACATCTTTAACGATGCACTCAACAGTTTTGCCACCAAATTGGATATTCGCTTTGCGAAACTCGTCGGTATAAATCAAGTCGCGAACTGCAAGTGGCTCAGTCGAAAAGTGAGCAGTTTCACCTGCTCCGTATACTACACACGGTACTTTACCCTCTTTGCGCAAGTTGTTAGATTCGCTTTTTCCCAATCCGGTTCTGATTTGACCTACTACTTCAATCGTTTTCATCGAAAAAATTTATTTTAAATTGTTTATATCTTCATATTTAAAAAAAAGTGTTGCAAAGATAACCAATTATTTCTAAAATGCAAGCGATTATTAAAAAATATGCTGATTTTATACAAAATCAAAGTTATCAATCAACATGTAACAAGAAATATTTCCTACTTGATAGTTTCTTTCAACCGGCGGAGTGCAGATTGGTTGGATGGTATATTTATGGCTGAGAGAATATCATTTTTCTCTCGCTGGGTAAGGTGCAGACTTAAAGAGGCTTTTTGCTGAAGCGTGGTCTGTTTGTAAACAAAGTGAACCATATCTACTTTATCGTAGCCAATTTTTGATTGCAAAAAGCCTATAAAGCTATCGTGATGATAATCCTGAATATTGTCAATATCGAAAATTGCGCCCAAGGGTCCAAAGAATGTAGATCCCAATCCAGGTCTGTTAATCTTTGCAATATCATCAATTTTTTTAGACCCGCGTATGGAAATAATGGTAACACCACTGGTATTGTCCCTAATCCAATTCCGATAAATTGCCAAAAACCGCACTGCGCTTTCAATGCCAAAATTATCACGAAAACCTGCATCCATTATTTCCAATGTAGGCGAGGTCGGCAACTGAACATTTGGGAAGATAAGGGGAAAAGTCCCATTCATGCGAAGAGCTGAAGCAAAACGTAAATTCAGAGGGTCCTGATTTTTTAGAAGTGCCCCATAATCAACACCATCTATTTCGGAGAAATCAATATCGCTGTCAATTACAAAAGGTGGCCTCATCATATAGCTGACAGGCTGCGGAGAGATCACCAACATCCTGCCGTCATTGATAATAGCGGGGGTGACAAACATTAAAGGAATTTTACCTAAATATTCCGGTTTTTTATAATATTCCAAATCCATGTTCATTAGTCCGGCGGTATTCTCAATGTACTGTTCCTCCCAAATATAACCCCGGTCCTGTTTATATGTGTAACCATTCACTTCGCGATTAACCCAAGGAATAAAAATATCATTAACCAAAAAGGTAAAAGCCAATGAATTGGAAAGATCTTTTGAAATATTGAATAAATAAGTACTATCCTGAAGATTTATTTTTTTGCCCTGAACCTTCTGATAATAAAGCTCTCTAAAATAAGCTGCGCCCCACATACCACCGGAAGCGCCGGTCATAAGTACCGTGTGATTCATCAGATCTCCACCAATTGCCTTGTTAATTTCCTGCAGTACATAGGTAGTCCAAAGCGCAGAACGCACGCCACCGCCACTCACAGCAACCACGACCATTCTTGGCTTTCGTAATATTTTACTTTGATTAAATTTGGCACGCCAGTTTTCTAATATTAACTGGGAATGGCCTATATCACGGTAATAATTCTTTTTGGAGCTAATAGAATCAAGTATTTCATAAGTGTAATTGGCTTTTGTCCTGTAATCCAGACCATAAGCATGATTGCTGTAATTAAAAACGCCTGATTTCATTAGAAAATCAATGGCAAAAATCGCAAATATAAGTGCAAAGGCTCTCCAATCCCGCAACCAGTAGGTAACTGCCCCTAAAAATGTCGTAATAACAGAAAGAAGAATAAGAATAGAGGCTGCTGTCGGAATCCTAAACATCGAGTATTTAACCAATGCCCCCATAAGTATAAGCGCTGTTATACTTAGACTTTGAATGACAAGTGCATTGGAATGATTTTGCCGGAAAACTTTTTCAAGCAACTTAAAATTATAATGCCTTACACTACGTACAATCCTGGGTTGAAGACTCTCTGTAAGATAATAATCGACTCTAATGGCATCTTTATATGGGTCTTTTTTGGCATCTGT
>JBIKQC010000497.1:0-3647 GCA_044349855.1 Saprospira sp. | reverse complement strand
GATTATTTAGCTTCTAATATTCCAAGAAAAAGAGATACATATGACAGATTGGAGATACTCTCTTTATCATCAAAACCTGTTATTTATTTGGGTGATACTTTTGAATCGAAAATTGGATTAGGTTTCATTAGCAGAAAATATGAATTTTCTCTAAACATCAATGGCCGCACTCTTTCTGTGGATGATTTTGTTGGTACTTATCGAATCAAACCAAATTCAGTGGGTATTCAGCGTTACATTGCAACAATTAATGTTAAAAATCCCCTAACAGGCATGACAGAAAGAGCCATAAAAGAATTCCAATTTGAGGTGCTTGCCCCAAAACAAAAATAGTTTTATTGTTTATTGACAATAATATATGAATTTCAATATTCCGATGCAGCAATGTGTCGGATTTTTTTGTAATTTTCTGTAACTTTTAACCAAAGCTGAATTAGTTAAGGATAATTTTCTGAAACCTTAATGATCATTAACTATTTATGAGACAATCGATCTTTGCTACAGTAATTGTATTGGCCCTTTTTCAAACTGGCTTTGCCCAAAAAAATGATTTTGGCAAAATCCCGAAAACAGCCAAAAAGTGGCTGGACCAAATGGTATTGATTGAAGGGAAAACCTTTATAATGGGGAATGTAGATAATGCCATTATTACAGAGGCTGATTCAATGCTTGTTGCCTTTGTTGTAGAGCGTAGACTAACTGCCGCCTCTTTTTATATCTCCAAAAAAGAAGTCAGCAATCTGGAATACAGACAATTTTGCGAGGCAATGACAGCAAAATATGGCAAGGAAGCTGCCAGGCAGTTTTTACCCGATACGCTTGTGTGGGGAAAAGATTTCCCAATGGGTTATTTTACAGCTTTTGAAACGCACTATCACAGGCATCCTGCTTATGATAACTATCCTGTTATAGGGGTGAACTGGCAACAGGCAAATGCCTATTGTAAATGGGCTTCCGAGCAGTTGAATACCTCATTGAAAGCTGCAGGAAAAGATAATTTTCCAAACTTCAGACTGCCTACAGAAGTGGAATGGGAGTCGGCAGCATTGGGTAAACCTAAAAATACGAATGAAGCACAAATAGGGGAGCGCTTTGCTTGGGGAAGTTCAAGTCTTAGAGATAAAAAAGGCCTTATAATGGCCAATTTTCGCAATTTACCGGATAGAAATGGCTTTACAGACAACGCTAATGTTGCAGGAAGTGATGCCTCGATAACTGCGCCGGTAATCTCTTATTTACCTAATAGTCATGGTATTCATAATATGTCGGGCAATGTTTCGGAATGGGTAGAAGATCTTATGAGAATCGACATTGAAACGCTTTTGAACTTGGAAGATTTTGACAGAAACAGAACCGGTGCACCTGCTGTTGAAAAACGACCAAAACCAGATTATAATCTAATGATGGAGGTTTATGAAAAATCAGGAGAAACAGCTGCTATCGACAATCTCTTCGAACAGCTTAAAAAGATGAACGATTCAAATTTTCCTTTTATTGGAAAGGATCCCGCCAATTTCAAGGAAAATAATTTAAAGCCTTTTTTGGCTGATTATCGCAGATTTTATCACAATCAGGGCAATGCAAATATTAGGGTAGTCAAAGGCGGTTCCTGGTGGGATGGACCTTATTCTCTTCAAATTGGTGCCCGACAGGCTTTGAATGAAAATAAAAGCAGCAGTAGAGTTGGATTTAGGTTGGCGATGTCCAAAGTTTAAAGTGTTTTTTAAGAAGAATATTTAAGAGCGCTATTTTTCAATCAGCATTTTAGAAATACTAATCTCTTCCTTATTGATCGTTTTAATGATATAAACGCCTGAATCAAAGTTATATATATCCAATAAATATTCATCTGAATTCAAATTAGTCATTTCAAAAAGAAGCTGACCGCTCAAATTGTACAACTCTAATCTGTCAATATTAGAACTGCTCCAAATTTGTACTTGACCTTTTGCAGGATTAGGAAATACACTCAACTTACTTTTTTGCTCAATTTCTGTTACAGCCGTAGTACAGGAAAGGTCATTCAGCTTTTTCCAAATATCATTGTTATAGACAGGCGTCACCTCTGATGAAGTGCCAGGGGCTTCGCCCATTCTTATAAATATCAGATTTTCAGAAGGAACCACATTGATTATTTGTCCGTCTTTACCTAAGGCAGCATACATATCTGATGGTGCATCGGCAAAAAGTGGTCCTGGGAAAACAGTCTGAAAAGTGGGAGCCATAAAACTGCTCTTGCCATTAAGCCACCATAAGTATCCATAAGAAAGGTTTAGATTTTGCGATGTATTGATCATTTGATTAAAGTAGGCTGTATCTGTCATAATCTGCGTTCCATTCCAGTTGCCCTGGTTCAACATGAGCAACCCAAAACGAGCCATCGACCTTGCATTGCTGAAATATACATTATTGTACCCCACCTGAAAAAATGTCCCATTCATGCCTATGCGGCTTCTTACCTTGGTATTGAAATAACTATTCAGGCTTTGACCCGTAGCATTTGAAATCACTCCATCGAGTAGGGTGTAGGGGCCATTGTGGTAGGCCCAGCGAGTTCCGGCATTGGCCAAAAATTGAAGGCAAGTATCAAGTGTGCAATAATGATCTGGCACGCCATCATCCAATCCGCTTGTCATAGTAAGCTGATTGCGAATCGTAATTTTTTCTTCCTTGATTTGTGGGCAGACTGTCCAACCGGTTCCAAGATAGTTGGAACTTGTATCGTTGATACTCAAAAAGCCTTCCTGCTGTGCAATTCCAACTGTAAATGCCGTTAGTGTTTTGCCTGCAGAGGCCCAATACCAAAGACTGTCGCGGGTATGTGTGCCGAAATATTTCTCGAGAACAATTTTACCATCTTTCAGTAATATAAATGATTTACTGTTAGTTTGTTCCAGATAATCATAAAGTGAATCAATTTTGGGTTGGCACCATCCAAGACTTGATGGATTGATTGTATCCCAACTCGTACCTATAAGTGGCGGAAAATATAGACTTTGAGCGGAAGCAAACTTAGTGCTTGCAAAAATTAGAATTAAAAATAGGAGCTTTCTCATAGATGGAAATTTAATATACTTTGCACTTCAAGGGGCAAAATTTTTATAAATTTTATTGTCGAGACTTAGACTGCCAAAACTCAAAAGGTTTAATTCAGTCATAAATTTTAAAACTATAATCTAGGGTCGATTTATCCATTTTTCAACCCCTCCGTGATGCGAGCAGGTGCCCCTTCGGTTTTTGCTGTAACTGTATGTTCCGTCTTTGCAAATTGCTGTAGGGCTGTCAGATTTTCTATGTGCAGCAGATTGAATACTTGTTCTATAATCAATTCCTGAATCACTGCAGGAACCAAGGCTTAAAAAAGCAATAGAGAGCAACATTGCAATTGTCCTTTTCATAGATACTAAAAAAAGTTATTTTGGTGAGTTCTTTGTTCTATTTCGAAAAACCAAAGATAAGAAAATTTAACAAAGCTTTACAGGTAAATTCTTTTTACAAAAAAAGGTTGCCCCGACAAGAGCAACCTTTATATAAATACCACTAATTATTTTATTCAATCACCACTTTGCGGTTTTCAACACCTTTGTCAGTTGTGATCTGAATCATGTAAACACCTTGTGAGAGTTCGTTTACAGCAAGAGTTGAGA
>JBIKQC010000498.1:0-3647 GCA_044349855.1 Saprospira sp. | reverse complement strand
AATATTTTATTAGCCACAACTATAAAGTATTGGAAGATTTGTTGGGTGGTGATTATTGGGTCGATATCAATCAATTTGCAGCTCGTGATTCTGCCAATAACCCTGCTTTTGCACAAAATAATCTCGATAATCCAAATCAGCTTATCCGTAAAGGAGACATTTTTGATTATGACTATTTTGCTCATATTCAGAATGCTGCAACCTGGGGACAGGGAACTTTCCGTTTTGGAAAAATGGAAGCCTTTGCTGCTGCAGAAGTGAGTTATACCCGTTTCTGGAGAGAAGGTAATCTGCGCAATGGCCGTTTCCCAGACAATTCCTTAGGAAAAGGACAGGTTTACAGCTCCTTCAACTATAACTTTAAAGGTGGCATAAATTATAAAATCAATGGCCGTAATTACCTTTTTGCCAATGCAAATTATGGAAATCGTGCACCCTACTTCCGCGATGCATATGTATCACCAAGCTATCGCGATCAATTGGTAGATGGCCTTGTAAGTACGACCGTTTATGGAACTGAAGCAGGTTATATCCTTTCTGCACCAAAAATGAAAGCCCGTGTAGCCGGTTATTTCAGCCGTTTCCTGAATGATTATTACAATAAAAATTTCTATTCCGAAAATGCTTTTGTTGGAGACGATGGAGCTGCGCAAAGCGGTTTTATAAACTTTGTCATGACGAATGTTGACAAACAGCATATGGGTGTAGAATTGGCATTGCAATATGAAGTGCTTCCGGGACTCAAACTGAATGCAGTTGCAGCAATCGGTGAATTTATCTACACTTCACGTCCCGATATCAAAGTATATCTGGACAATGATCCTAACACAGTTGTGAGTTCACGCACAGCTTATATGAAGAATGCTTATATCGCAGGATCTCCACAGTGGGCATACAACTTCGGTATCAGCTATAATGCTCCTAAATTTTGGTTTATCAATGTCAATTTCAATTACCTCATGCGTAATTTTGTTGATATTAATCCTGACCGTAGAACTATCGAGGCCGTTTCCTATATAAATAACCCTGTTTATCAGCAGCAGGTTGTTGAGCCGGGATCTCAGCTTTGGGACAATATTCTTTCACAGGAGCAATTGCCAAATATTTTTACGATTGATGTATTTGGCGGAAAGTCATTCCGTATCAAAACGGGTGAAAAAACTTCTTTTATCTACCTAAATATAGGAGTAAACAATTTGTTAAACAACCGCAACATCAGAACTGGCGGTTTCGAGCAATTGCGCTATAACTTCAATGACAATGATCCAAGCACCTTCCCTACTCGTTACAATTGGGGTTCCGGCATCAATTATTTTGCCAGCATAGTTTATCGTCTGCCGGGTTAATTTGAGGTACTTAATTTATTATTTTGACATTCAATTATTATAAATATATGAAAAGCATATCACGTTTAGCACTTTTATTTCTTGGCCTAGTTGCCATGACCACTACTATTCAAAGCTGTAAAAAAAACTTTGACGAACCGCCTGTTGAAGAATATCCGGTTTTAACACCCAATGCAACGATTTCTCAAATCAAAGCGCTGCACACAGTTGGTAACAGTCCAAGCCTCATCAACGACAGTCTTGTAATCGAAGGAATTGTTGTTTCTTCAGATGAAAAAGGAAATTTTTACAAACAGCTTATTATTCAGGATGACAGTGCAGGTATTGAGATCCGTATTGAGATGAGCAGTCTTTATACTGATTATCCTGTAGGCCGCCGTGTATGGGTTAAATGTAAAGGCCTTTTTGTAGGTGACTATCAAGGCAATCATCAGTTGACTATCAACGATGCAGGAGACCGAATTCCTGAGGGGATGCTACCACAATTCATTGTTGCCGGTGCAAAAGATCAGCCATTGGTTCCAAAAACCGTAACAATTGCAGAATTGAAAACAACAGTAAAATACCGCAATATGCTTGTACAGCTCAATGATGTTCAGTTTGCTACTGTTGATACCAATCAAAACTTCGCTGATGCTGTCGGCGGACTTTCTGTTAATCGTTCTATCAACGATTGCAGCGGCAATACTGTTTTGTTGCGCAGCAGCGGTTATGCTACTTTTGCCAGTGATAAAACACCTTTAGGAAATGGTATAGCTGTAGGCGTACATTCAAGCTTCGGCACTGATGCTCAGTTATACATCCGCGAACCAAATGACCTGACAATGGGCAATACTCGTTGTACAGTATCTGTAGGTGGAAATCTGATCACAATTGCTGCCATGCGTGCTACTTTTGGCGGAACTATCCCAACTAATTCAAAAATTAACGGTTATGTTATTTCCGACCGCACTACTGCCAATCTTGTAAGCCAGAATATGGTTGTAATGGATGCTACAGGCGGTATCACCATCCGTTTCAGCAGTACACACAGTTTTAACGAAGGAGATCAGGTTGAAATTCCTTTGGACGGAGGTACTTTGAGTGAATTTAACGGTCTGATGCAATTGGAAGGCATTTCGAGTGGTGCAGTTTCTGTTGTTTCTACAGGCAATGCTGTTCCTCCAACCACAGTAACACTTTCTGCATTGAATGCCAGTCCTGAAACTTATGAATCCAGACTGATTAAAATTTCAAATGCAACGATAACAGGCGGTACAACATATTCAGGTACTTTAGATTTGAATGATGCTACGGGTACAATTGATCTGTTCACACGTTTTGGTGCTACCTTTGCAGCTAATCCGGTACCATGCGGTACTCTTGAAGTAGTTGGTATTTTAGGTCAGTTTACCAGCTATCAGTTTCAACTTCGTGACCCGGCTTATGATGTAACAGGAGGAACACCATGCGGAGGCAATGCTACATTGGCAAATATCAGCGATGTACGTGCGCAGTACACAGGTGCTCCAGGCACAGTAAGCGGCAGTATCAAAATCAGAGGTGTAGTTATTTCTGATCGTGCAGGTGCTAACATGATCTCTCAGAATCTTGTAATTCAGGATTCTTTGGGCTTTGGCGTCACAGTTCGTTTTACAGCAACACACAGTATTAATTTAGGTGACAAAATCGAAGTTAACATCACAGGTGCAACCCTAGAAGAATTTAATGGCTTACTTCAGGTAAATAATCTTGGTTTAACTTCTTCTACAACTGTTTCGACAGGAAATACAGTTACACCAAGAGTTGCCACAGTTGATCAAGTTATAGCTAACGCAGAAGATTGGGAATCTACGCTTATTACTGTACAGGGAGTTGTAATCAGTGGCCCTACATATGGTTTTAGCAATACTATTACAGATGCAACCGGCTCAGTTACCCTATACACTCGTACAGGTGCAACGTTCTCAGGCACAGCGATTACTACAGGCACAGTAAATGTAACGGCTATTCTTAGCCAGTTCGACAGTTCTGTTCCTTATACTTCAGGATATCAGATGCTGATGCGTAACTTAAATGATGTAACTCCTTAAGAGTTATTGTTCAAATTTTATATCGACAAAAGGCAGCCCATATTTTTGGACTGCCTTTTGTCTTTTTAACCCAGATCCGTCATTAGAGTTCGTGATGAAAGCCTAAAGGGCACAGAACCAACGCTCCGCGAAGCGAAAATAAATGCTCACGGAGTTTTAGGGGTGAAGAACCGAGCACAGCGAGCTCTATAAATAGTTACACCTATTTTAAACCCCCAAAAACGAGTAA
>JBIKQC010000070.1:0-12960 GCA_044349855.1 Saprospira sp. | reverse complement strand
TTTTTATCATAGTAAATGCAGGTTGAAGCCAGCGGCTCCAGTGGTACTTGCTTCGGAAGACTAAAGTCTTTCCTTCGTTGTACTTTTTTTGCTTCTTTACTTGACAACCAGGAATCTTAAAGAAAAACTTTGTAAAACAGATTTGGTACTTTGTGCACTTTGCGTAAATCTTTCTGCCTTTGCGGTTAAATTGCAAATCAAATTTTTTAACTTAGTAAACGCAGGCTGAAGCCAGCGGCTCCAGTGGTACTTGCTTCGGAAGACTAAAGTCTTTCCTTCGCTACTTTTTTTGCTTGACAGATCTTAAAAACTTTAAAAAATAGGGCGACTTCATTTTGCGAACTTTGCGGTAATATTCAGATCAGTTTTTCAGACCATTACAATAGCGAAGTCATCCGCACAACTTGTCCCGACCCAAGACGGAATCACAACATCCGCACATCCGCACATACGCACATTAATTCAATCTTTTATCTTATTACAATGAATCTCAAAATAATATCAGCAGGTGCCGGTAGCGGCAAAACATACTCTCTTACACAGCAAATGGCCAGTCTGCTCAAACCCAAAGATGATGGAAGCGCAGAAGTACGCGCATCAGGCATTCTGGCTACAACCTTTACAAACAAGGCCGCAGCAGAACTTAAGGAACGGGTAAGGGTAAAACTGTTGGAAGACGGCCTCACTAAAGAAGCCGATGAATTGGGCCGTGCCATGATCGGTACCGTACATGCCATCGGTGTTCAACTGTTAAAACGATTTGCCTTTGAGGCCGGAGTTTCTCCTGCCGTAGATATTATTGCAGATGAAGACCACAAAGCCATTTTCAATCAGTCCATTGCAACTATTCTGACCAAGGAAAAAACCGAGGAAATGGAACGCTTGAGCGATGTCCTGGGCTTCAAAAAAAATGCCTACAATTCAAAGGACTGGCGCAATGAACTGAAAACCATTACAGAATATGCCCGTACCAATAATCTGGGGCCTGTTTTATTGGAACGCAGCAAACAGTTCTCCATTAAAAGCTATTTTGAGCTCCTGCCTGAAGTCTCCAAACATTCGGCCGAGTATTTCAAAACACGCCTGGAATATCTCTTGGAAACGACGGTCAATGAGTTGCGACAGCACCCAGATGCCACCAAGAAAAAGGATACCCTCATCGGTACGCTGGTAAACCAGAGAAAAAGTCTGAAACTGAAAGGCGATCTCTATTGGTATGAATGGCTGCAGATTGCCAAAGCCTGTGAAGATGCTCCCGCCAAATGCAGAGAAACAGTAGCAGAACTGCTGGAACTTGCTCTTTTACATGACAGCCACCCGGATTTCCATGCGGATCTGCGCACTTATCTGGATAAAATCTTTGAATTGGCCATCGAGGCGCTGGGAGAATATGAATCCTACAAAAAAAGTCGCGGACTGATCGACTATACAGACATGGAAGTCATGATTCTGAAACTGTTGGAAAATCCCTTCGTCAATGAGTTGCTCCGCGAGGAACTGGACCTGCTGCTCGTGGATGAGTTTCAGGATACCAATCCAATTCAGTTAAAAATCTTTCTGCAGCTTACCCGCATCGCCAAACAATCGATTTGGGTAGGTGACCCCAAACAGTCCATCTATGGTTTTCGAGGCGCAGATCCCGAGCTGATGGAGGCCATCATCAATTCTGTGCCGAAAGAAAACATTCAGATTCTGGACAAATCATGGCGCTCCCGTCAGGATTTGGTCAATATGGTTAATGGACTTTTCTGTACGGCTTTCAGTAAAATGCCGGAAGAGCGCATTGCGCTGAAAATGCCGGAACAGCTTCAAAAATCGAATGAACCCGAAGGGCTTCAGCATGCGGTACAACAATGGGTTTTCAGCTGCACGGATGACAAACCCGCAGGAGAATGGATTGCCAAATCAATTGCCAAGGCAACAGCTCAGCTTTTGGAACAGGGGCTGATGATCCGCGGAAAGGGCGATTCGGAACCAAGAATGTTATTGGCGGGTGACATTGCCATTCTTTGCCGCTCCAATTATTCCTGTCAGACAATTGCTGCTGAGCTCCACAATCAGGGATTAAAAGCCTCTATCTCAAGAGCCGGACTGATGCAGACACCGGAAGCAGCTCTCCTATTGGCCTGTCTAAAGTTTATTCTGAATGAACAGGATACTGTCTCCATTGCCGAGATTATGTTGTTGATGCAACAGCTTCCTTTGGAAGACATTATAGAAAAACGCCTTGAATTTTTAGAAACACATTCAGATAAAAGCCGCTACGAACTCTGGGGAGAAAGTGAACCTATCATTGCCCGATTGGCGGAAATGCGCAGACAAACACAGGAAATGTCGGCCTCAGAAATTATGAATCTGTTGGTAGAACAGTTTAATATCAGACATTATGCAGCTGCCTGGGGCAATGCCCAACAGCGTTTCGACAATATTGATGCCCTCAGAAGTTTGGCACTGCAGTATGAGGAAAACTGCAAAAGGCTGCACAATGCCGCAACACTGGGCGGTTTTCTGCTTTGGCTGGAAGAATTGGCGAGGAATGAAAAAGACGAACAGGGCAGTGGCAACGATATTAACGCGGTCAACGTGCTCACCTATCACAGAAGTAAGGGTCTTGAATGGCCGCTGGTTATCTGTTATGAATTGAGTAACAATCTCAAAGAGAAGCTCTTCGATGCCAGAATTGTTTCGGAAAATGAAGGGGTGAATCTGGAAGACCCCTTGGCCGGAAGACTGATCTGTTATTGGATCAATCCTTATGGCGATTTGGAAAAACATGCCTTGGCAACAGCTATTGAAAATCATCCCGACCGCAAAAAAATCAAACAGGATGCGCTGGACGAGGAAGTACGCCTGCTCTATGTGGGCTTTACCCGTGCAAGGGATTATCTGGTTTTGCCGATTATTCCGCAACATCGGGGTAAAAATCAGGGTACAGATTGGCTAAACAGGGTTTTCCATCATGGCAAAGCGGAGCTACCTGCAGTGGATGTTATGTCGGATGTATGTCTATGGCCCTGGAAGGCGGAAGAAATTCCTTTAAAAACAACCATTTTCGAATATCCGAAACAGATTGAAAATTGCTCTGCACCGGAAGAAAGCTTTCACTATCTCAGTCCCTACAGTGGCGAGCAGTTTCATGCGAGCCTGCAGCTTGAATCTCCCTTAAGCTGGTTTACTGAAGAGGCCGAATTGCAGAGCGGAACAGCCTATTATTACAGAAATCCTTTATTGATCCCTGATGATATGGGCATTGACAATGAGGCTTTGGCTGCTATGCTCCAACGCTTTATTCGTGCCGACCGCTTAAGTTATGACAATCAGCTTCGCGAAAAAACAGCAACGCTGATCATTCGTCAATACAGAATGGATAATATCATGGACGCCCCACTCCTGCTCAAATTTTCCGAGAATTTTCATAAAACGCTTCAACAGCGATACAATCCTCAAAATTTGGAAAGTTGCGTTCCTTTTCATTGCAAAAAGGGGGAGCAATTTTTTAAAGGCAACATCGATTATCTGATCAGTGCATCGGACAAAAAGATATTTATAAAAGACTCGCTGCTGTCTTATGAAGAGTTCAGAAAAAAAATGAAGAAAAAACTGCCTGAATTTTCTGCAGTATTAAGAGCTGCTGAACTGTCGATACGTGAAAATTCAAACAATAACTTCGATGCAGTTTATTTGTTGCATTTTCCATTGGAAGCTGTGATGGTGGAGCTGAAGTGAAATAATTAAAAAATATGAGGTATATTATTAAAAAGACTCCAAAAAAATGATGCACACTAATTTTATAATAAAAGCATTTCTTTTTTTGTTTTAGACCCAATCCCATCAAATAAATAAAGTAATATTGACCTAACTATAAGACTCATTTTTACAATATTACAGCATCAAATTTCTACCCGGTTTTAAAATTGTCAGACAATACCCGTTTATTTACAAAAGCCTTGCATATTCCAAAAAATATCCATAAATAGCCCCGTCAAAAATTAACAAAAAAAACTAAAAGTGATGTCGAACGATAAACTCGCCGAACAACTCGGCAAACTCAAAGAAGCCTGTGCAAAATGGGAAAAAGAATTGGCAAGCTATAAAAAATGTGCGTTAGAAAATGACGGCGTTATTTCTATGAGTGAAATGGTAGAAATTACACGTAGATTAAGCGATATTATTGCCATAAAGGCACGTATTGCTCAGATTGGGGTAAATAAGGGTATTCCTGAATCAGTTATTGACCCTTTTACTAATGCATATAATGAATACAATGCAAAATGTAAAGAAAAATCACTAACTGAAGCCAAAGCAAAAGATTTAATGGATATAATGGATAAGGCATTATCTGATATTAAAGAGGAAATTGAGACTATGAAAAAAAAAAATATAAATGCAGAATATATCGAAAAAACTAATAATAAGTATTTGCAATATTTAGATATGAGGCAAAATATAAATACTAATTGCCAAAAATATAAAATAATTGAATTTTCTAAAGTACATGAAATATTTCCTCGTTATAAAGAAGGTGATGATTCTAAAATGTTAGTTAAGCCTGGAAATAGTTTAAATTATTCAGATGAATTTACAACAAAGATACCTGAAATCTTTTTCAAAGAATGGGAAACCCCTTCCATAGACATAGGTTCCTATTCCCATGAAGATATTGCTGTTGCTACAATTGATGGTAACGCCAATTCAATAACAATAAGGATTAATATTTTTGTTTCTATTTCTTACAATGCTGATGATAAGTTCGGTGACATAAATTATCAATTGAATAATTTTACATCAGCTGCAAGATGGTCCATTATGGCCTATAGCAATCCAATTATTGTGAAAGTACCTCTAGGAAAAAAACTTATTTGGGAGAAAGCAGAATGGAACTACAAATTAAAATCTGATGAAAAAATAAATAAAAAAATTAAATCAATAGAGGTAAATGATTTTCTTAATTTTTACAATCAAAATCCAAATAAATGAGATACCTAATCATTTTTTTATTGCAATTAATTATTTCAAATATTATTTTTTCACAAAACAGTAATAGACTATTAAACTTATCAACAACAAAGTGCAGCTATAAAGAAAAAAGTATATTTTTTGAAGTTAAAGAAAGTCAAGTATTTGGATTTAGAAATAATATACCGGAAAAATCGGAAATTTACGGATGTAATTCATATAGAATCATTGATAGTATTTTCATGCATTTGGATTGCAAAGATTTTATTCAAAATAATTTAAAGTTGGAACCTTTAACATCCATGATTGAGCCCCCTGTTTTTGTTCAAATTTTAAATAGTTCCTACACTCTTAATGAAAAAATTGTCAAAGTTTTCCATATAGATAATCAGCATTATATTTTAGTAATTTCATCAACTCAACTTTATAACCGAAAAAGATCTAAAAGACTATATAAAAAAGACGTTTTTACAATTTTAAATTTAAAATTAGTAAATGACATTACGGAAATTCTGCACGTGGATCCAATGACTTACCCCAAAAAGCGCATAGAAAATATCGAGGTTTATAAAACATCTTTTAATTTAAAAAATAACCCAATTGCTTTTGTAAAAGTGGTATGGAAAACATCTAAAAGGAAAAAAGCACAATACGAAGTTGCTAATATTGATGTTTACCATTTGAAAGAATAATTAGAATAAATTTTAAACCGTAATTCTTTATTTATTTATTCTTAATATTCTTAATATACAATTTCGACATTGCATCAGGTTTATTCCCGGTTTTACTTTTGACTTTCAATACCATTTTATTTACAAAGGCCTTGCATATTCCAAAAAATATCCATAAATTGCCCCGTCAAAAATTAACTAAAAAAAACTAAAAGTGATGTCGAACGATAAACTCGCCGAACAACTCGGCAAACTCAAAGAAGCCTGTGCAAAATGGGAAAAGGAACTGGAAACCTATAAAAAATGGGCCCTGGAAAATGACGGCGTTATTTCTATGGGTGAAATGGTAGAAATTACACGTAGATTAAGCGATATCATTGCCATAAAGGCACGTATTGCTCAGATTGAACAGGCCAAAGGTCTGCAAAAAGAAGAGGCACCCAAAAATAAATTGGGCATTACGAAAGAACAGGTTAAAGACAAGCTGTCCAACTATTTTGCGGCTTTTGATAAATTTACCGTTGTGGTAGGCGGCAAGACCGTTGAAGTGGAAACACCCTATTTCATGAATGACGGCACTGCCGGCGGAAATTGGGACGGCAACAATGTAAATGCCGGAAAAGGCAGTCCCAAAGAGGTTCAAAAATGGCTGCAGGATAGAATTGACAAAGGAAAGGTAACAACTGCTGACCCTGCAAAACTGCGTCAATACCTTAAAGACAATAAAATAGGCGTGGACTGCTCCGGATTTGTTTCTCAGGCACTCAACCATGTTGCCGACAAAGAAGGCGATATGGAATACGGCGCAGATGATGTATTCACTCCCGACGGCAGAGGTTCGGGTTCTTTCGGTCCAAGCGGAAAAGAATTCAAAAAAATAGAGCCTGCCAATGTTGCCATTGGTGATACTTTGTATTTTAAAAATGCCCCCGGCAAGGTCAATCATATCCGCATTGTGGGTGATGTGCGTACAGAAAATGGGGTTGTTTATTACACTATTTTCGAATCGGCTGGCAGTACAGGCCCCCGCAAGATGGAATGGAAATTTGAGGGCGGTAAATTGCAGGAATATAATGGTAATACCTGGGCGGTAAAAACCAGCGAAACTTTTTACCGCTGGAAAGAACTGGATATGGAAGTGCCCACAGGTGGGGGTTCCGGTCAGGGGCAACAACAGGATCAGCAGCAAAACAATACAGGAACAACTGAAACTACAGTTACCTCCACTACACTTAGCGCTTCTGTAGGCAAAGGCGGTAAAAATAAAAAAGCCGATGTAATGCTGGTACAGGAACTGCTCAATAAGAAAGGGGCTTCGCTGAAGGTGGACGGCGATTGCGGAAATATGACAAACACGGCGATTGGTGCATTTCAGAAAAAAGAGTTCGGCTGGTCTGACGGACTCGTTGACCCGGGCGGACAGACCTGGAATAAACTCAGTGGCGGGGCTATCTCTACTCCTACTGATGTTAAGGAAGTAAAAGAAGAAGAGACTGAAACAAATAATAACACTGAATCCAATAACAATACGGATGCCGGTACAGCAAAATTCACCGGCAACATCAAAAAACCGGTCGGAAAAGCACAGCCCAATGAGTTGAATGATGTTTTTACGGTTCAGACATTACTCAAAAAACAAGGCTACAAAGTACCTGTGGACGGTAAATATGAAGCAACGACAGAGACAGCTATAGGAGAATTTCAAAAATCTTTGGGTATGGTAAAACCGGACTTTGTGATTTCCCCAAAAGGAAATACCATAACGCAGCTCTTCCTTAAAAATCTTCCGCCGCTTGGCTTACCTGCTGACATAAAAACAGCATCTGCCACAATTCCATCCGATCCGCAACAGGCAACCATTAAACAGGACGTGGTAATTGCTGCCGGCAGCGGACATACAATTTCTTCTCCGGTGCTTGTTGTTATTGGCGGCATGCACGGTTGGACAGGCTCTAAGATGCTAAAACACACACCAAGTTCTGTTTTTGCCAAGGCAGTTGTTATCGCTGCAGGCTATACTGCTACTTGGAAAGATATTGAAAAAGCTTACCAAACCCATTTCAAAACTACCAATGCTCTCAATATGGGGACTTGCGGAGCAGTAGGATTTTCTGCAGGAGGTTCAACATTGTATAAATGGGGCTTTACAAAATTCAAAAAATGCGGACTGGCCGACCCCTACATTACGACAGACAGAGCTAAAGGATTAGGATCCAACTGTATTCTTTCCTGTAACTTTGTGGACTGGCATTCAGACCGTACCACTCCTGAAGGCATTATGAAGGCTGCCCTGGAAAAAGGTGCTTTTGCTGAGGAGACAAAAATACCGCACGGAGAGTATCCGGCCTATTTCCTCAGTCAGTTTGCCGGCGACCTGATCTAAGCAAAAAAGATTCTATATTATATTAAATTAAAAAGGTACTTGTTTATTTCAAAAAAAGTTTTTAAATTGCCCCGTTCAAATTAAACTAATTAAAAAAAATATTAAATTATGAAAATCAAAAAGCTTTTACCGGAGGAAATAGCAGATAAAACGCTGGGTTTTAAAATTTATCGCAAATCGCTGAAACCTTCACTCAAAAAAATGATCGGCGAGCACAACAGTGCTGAAACAGCTACCCGTTTCATTGTGAAAACCAATTTTGAGTTTTCGGACATGAAGGGCAAGAAAATGGGTTTGATTTTACCGGGAGACCATACTTCAGGTTGGGTAAAAATGGCTAAAGAGCAGATCAAAGATGACAAGAAAAACACCTGTATCGGTGATTGTTATGTTAAGAAAAATGCTGACGGAACCTATTCTTTGGTTTTATTGCCTGAAAAAGGAGCAGCCAAGAAAAACCTCATGATCAAACAATTGGAGAAATTTGCCCTCAAAGGCACTCCTTTCAGTATTGAAGTAGGCACAGGTGGAGAACTTGAGGAAGACAATGCAGCAGATGTAGTTGTTGATGATGTGGTACTTCCTGCTGATGAGGCAGAAACTGAAGAAGACGATGATGATGATGATGATGCTGCTGCTGATGCTGATGCTGATGAAAGTGGCGCAGCTGAAACAGAAGAAACGATGACAGAAGAGCAGAAAGACTTCAAAAAGACAATGGCAGAACGTTTGACCATAATTGACGAACAAATGTTAAAGATAAAAGAACAGTTAAAAATGTAATTTTAGCTTTTTTATAAAATTGCTCCAAGAATGTATAAATAAAGAGAAAAGACGAACTTAATTGATCTCTTTTCTCTTTTTTATAATTTTTAGCTGTAAAACATCTCATTATGTCCAACGAAAAACTCGCCGAACAACTCGCCAAACTCAAGGAAGTGTGCTAATCTCACATTTTCCAAATGATTGATATTTTCAACCTAACAAACTAAATAAATTATGCCCAACGAAAAACTCGCCGAACAACTCGCCAAACTCAAAGAAGCCTGCGCTAAGTGGGAAAAGGAGTTGGCAATATACAGTAAATGGGCTATCGACAATGATGGAGTCCTATCCGCTGCTGAAAAAACTGAAATTGATCGCCGCAAAACAGACATCGCAGCGATTAAAGCCCGTATCGCTCAGATTGAAAAGGCCAAAGGGATTGAGCCAAAAAACTTTTTTGAAAAAATTATAGACGGCGCCAAAGAAGTTTTGGAAAATGCCGTTGACAATATAAAAGATTTCTTTGACGGAGATGACGAAAACACTGTTACACCTGCTGTAACCCCAATTCCATCACCCGTACCAAATCCTGCTCCTGTTCCAACAGCTGTTCCTAACGTTGAAACAAAAGTGGAAAAACCGGAAGACCCCAAAAACAAACTTGGCATCACCAAAGAACAGGTTAAAGAAAAACTGGGTGCCTTTTTTGCAGCTTTTGACAAATTTACCGTTGTGGTACAGGGCACTACTGTAGAAGTGGAAACGCCTTATTTTATGAATGACGGAAATGCAGGGGGCAAATGGGACGGTAATAATGTAAATGCAGGCAAGGGCAGCCCAAAAGAAGTTCAGGAATGGCTGCAGGGACAGATTGATAAAGGAAAAATAACCGATAAAGATCCGCTCAAATTGCGTCAATATCTGAAAGACAATAAAATCGGCGTTGATTGTTCCGGTTTTGTTTCACAGGCTTTAAATCATGTTGCTGACAAAGATGGCGATATGGAATACGAAAGCGATGATGCTTTCAAACCTGACAACACAGGCTCCGGCTCTTTCACAGGCAGTAAATTCACTAAAGTGGAACCTGCAAATGTACAGATCGGTGATACCCTTTATTTTAAAAACGCCCCCGGAAAGGTAAATCATATACGTATTGTGGGCGATGTCCGCAGTGAAAACGGTATAGTTTATTACACGATATATGAATCGGCAGGAAGTACAGGCCCCCGTAAAATGGAATGGAAATTTGAAGGCGGCAAACTGCAGGAATTCAGCGGCGGAAAATGGGTAGTAAAAAGCAGCGAAACCTTCTATCGCTGGAAAGAACTCGAAATGGAAGTACCCACAGGCGCTGGTGCAGGTCAGGGACAACAGCAGGATCAACAGTCAGGCAACACTTATAGCAGCGGCGATCAGGCTTCCAAAACACTTACTGCTTCTGTCGGTCAGGGAGGCTCCAACCAAAAAGCTGATGTACTGCTGATTCAGGAACTTCTCAATAAAAATGGTGCTACGCTAAATGTGGATGGTGATTGCGGTCCAAAATCTATTGCTGCCATTAGAGCGTTTCAACAAAGCAAATTGGGCGCTGCCAACAGCAGCGGACTCATAGAGCCGGGCAGTCAGAGCTGGAAGGCCCTGAACGGAGAAACTGCAGTTACCCCTCCTGTTGAAAATCCCGTTCCTTCCAAAACACTTACTGCTTCTGTCGGTCAGGGAGGCTCCAACCAAAAAGCTGATGTACTGCTGATTCAGGAACTTCTCAATAAAAATGGTGCTACGCTAAATGTGGATGGTGAATGCGGTCCAAAATCTATTGCAGCTATTAAAGCGTTTCAACAAAGCAAATTGGGCGCTGCCAACAGCAGCGGACTCATAGAGCCTGGCAGTCAGAGCTGGAAGGCCCTGAACGGAGAAATCAGTACAAACACAAATACCAATACTGAAACTCCAACTGATACAACTCAAAATACAAATCCTCAAAGTACAGAAGTTGAGGAAGCACTTTCTCCAAATTCGGCAATAAAACAATCAGTTGGCGCCGGCGGCAAAAACGAATCGGCAGATGTACTGCGCGTAAAACAGCTACTTAATAAATTTGGCTACAAATTGGTTGAAGACGGCAATGCTGATGCGGCATTGACTACTGCTATCAAAGATTTTCAAACTAAATATCGTGGCTCTGCTAATCCGGACGGTAAAATTGACCCCGGTGGCGGAACATGGAATTCCTTATTGGGTATTGGCCGAATTCAGGGGCAATTATTGGCAATGTCACAACAATACGGCATTGAACCCGCCGTAATTTTGGCAATACAGCAGATTGAATCGGGTGGAAACGGTTATTTGCCGGACGGTCGTCCTAAAATTCTTTTTGAAGGACATGTATTCTGGAGTCAGCTGCAGAAAGCAGGCAAAAATCCGCAGAACTTTGTCAAAGGAAATGAGGACATCCTCTACCCTTCATGGGATAGAACCAAGTATCAGGGCGGCGCCAAGGAATATGACCGCTTGGAAAGAGCCAAAAAGATTGATGAGATCTGTGCCCTCAAATCAGCATCATGGGGAGAATTCCAAATTATGGGATTCAACCACGCTACAGTGGGCTATGCTGATGTGAAATCCTTTGTAGATGCCATGCATATTCCAAATGGATCTTCATTGAAAGCCGTTATGGAATTCTGCAAAAGCAAAAATATCCTCAAACATGTACAGGGCGCAAATAAAGATTGGGCAAAATTTGCTTACAGCTACAATGGTTCAGGTTATGCACAAAACCAATACGATGTAAAATTGGCCGCTGCTTATGAACGATACAAAAAAATTATGGACTAAAAAATAATCCCAGATTTGTCATTAGAAATTCTATTCATTACATGGAGATTTGGTTCATCACGAACTCAAATGACGGTTCCGGGACAATATAAACAAATCCTCAATAAACTTATAAATCCCTGTTTAACAGGGATTTATTAGTTTATGAAAATAATGAATTATTTGACCTGTCTAAAAGTCGATTTTCTTCCAATATCTCTGTCTTTATCATTTTTGAAAATTATAATTAGTTCACTTTTTTGGGTCTGACTTTTACTATTATCCCAAATAACTTATTAAAATAGTATCAAAATACTATCTTTGCACAAGCTTAAATCCTGTTTTTCATGTCCAATATCCAACCGCATCTGCCCACCTTAGCCATAATTGTACCATGTTATAATGAGGAAGAGATGTTTCCCATGACCTTTCCTACTTTGGTTGGACTGATTGACGATTTATGCTTGAAAGGAAAAGTGAACGATAATAGCTTTGTCTGTTTTGTCAATGACGGCAGCAGAGATCGCAGCTGGCAATTAATTGAAGATGCTTGCAATACTAATCCCAAAAGGGTAAAAGGTATAAAGTTAGCCACCAATTTCGGGCATCAGAACGCTCTCATGGCAGGTATGATGACCATGCGCAGCGAATGTGACTTTATGGTTTCTATTGATGCAGATTTACAGGATGACATTGCGGTCATTGAAACAATGGTTGACAAACACCGCGAGGGTTTTAAGGTAGTCTATGGAGTTAGGAACAAAAGGAATACTGATACTTTTTTCAAAAAAATTTCTGCTCAGCTCTTTTATCGCTTCATGCAGCGAATGAAGGTAAAAACGATTTACAATCATGCCGATTTCCGATTGATTGACAGAATTGTGGCCGATCAGTTGGCTCTTTTTGGAGAAGTAAATCTTTTTCTTCGGGGCATGTTTCCTATTATTGGCTTTGCCTCCACAGAAGTCATTTATGACCGTAAAGAAAGATTGGCCGGTGAAACCAAATATCCGCTCAGAAAAATGCTTAGCTTTGCTTGGGATGGCATTACTTCCTTCAGCACCTATCCATTAAGGCTCATTTTCCTAATGGGAGTCTTTATTTTTTTCATTTCAATGCTATTGGCAGTACTGGCCATTATCCCTGTATTTTATGGCAAAACCATTCAGGGCTGGGCGTCAACAGTCATCCCTATTTTTGTTTTTGCAGGCATTCAGATCATCAGTATTGGACTTATAGGCGAATACGTCGGTAAAATTTACAAAGAAGTCAAGGCAAGACCTCGTTTTATTATTGAAACAATAAAAAACAACAAATCTGAAACGAAAGACTAAATTTCACAATCCCCAAACTTTCTTTTAGAATCAG
>JBIKQC010000069.1:0-13002 GCA_044349855.1 Saprospira sp. | reverse complement strand
TCGGTTCAAAACCCAAAAAACGAGTAAGTGCTTAGTTTCACAGCAATTTAGGCTTGGAACCCGAAGGCTCCGCGAAGCGAATAGAATTTCTAATGACGGATTTGGGATTATTGATTATTTTTCATTTATGATTCAGATCTACGACCTAATTTTTTCAACTGAATATTACCACTATGAAACATTTTTGAAATTATCACGTAATAGATAATGGAATTGAAGTAAAACTTACAGGATACATAAGTTATGTACTATAACTTTTCTGCGGGAATTACCCCATCAACATCTTAAACAGATTTGTTCACATAAAAAAAAATCAGATGACGGAACTTGGACTTAACCTTACATTGGAATCTAATCTCAAAAATATTGCTGAAGTTGAAACCTATGTTCAGCAAGTGTTTAAAGAATTCCGTATTGACGAATCACTATTTGGCAATATTCTAATTGCAATTACGGAAGCTGTAAGTAATGCCATAATACACGGTAATCAGGCTAAAAGCAATAAAAAAGTGCATATCATCACTGTTGTAGCCTCAAACAAAGTATCATTTACAATAGAGGATGAAGGAACTGGATTCAATCCCCATAATCTACCCGATCCTACAGCCCCAGAAAATCTGCTTACACCGGGTGGCAGAGGTGTTTTTCTAATGCAGCAACTCTCCGATAAGGTCACTTTTTCAGAAGGAGGCAGCATTGTACAGTTGGAGTTTTATTTTTCATAAACTGAGTTAAGAAAGCGCAAAAAGCAATTTTGAAAGCTCAATAATATATTTATCAACAAAGAATTGACAGCAGTTTTTACTGTTGTCAATTCTTATTTATTTTTATACCAATGGATAATTTTGAAGAAAGTGAAGAAGAAATCTACGATGGGGAAGAAAACGAAGATCCTATTGTATTTCACAGTGAAGAAATTGAATTTGAACTAAAAAATCAGGAACAAATCGCAGCCTGGATTAAAGAATCGGCGGAAGCTGAAGGGAAAGCGCTTTCGACCATTAATTTCATCTTTTGCTCCGATGAATATCTTTTGCAGATGAATTTGGAATATTTGCAACACGATACTTATACCGATGTGATCACCTTTCCTTACGCTGAAAAGGAGGATGATTTTATAGAAGGTGATATATTTATTAGTGTTGAGCGCACTGCAGAAAATGCCGCAAAATTTGGCGTAACCCCGGAACAAGAGTTACATAGGGTTATGATTCACGGCGTAATGCACCTGATAGGTTATGAAGATAAAACAGCTGCAAAGAAAAAACGGATGACAGAAAAAGAGGATGAGTATTTGTCTAAGCTGAAACTGTCATAAGGGAGGATCTTGCAGGCCATAGAATTTTTCATTAATCCCTGAAAATATTAACAGAGTCGAAGTCCTGCATCCGAAAAAAAATCATATATTGAGCTATCTTTTCATTTTAGGAAAGATGGCTTTTTTATTTATGTAAAAATGACCCAATTTAATTAACTCAAATTTTCAAACTTTCAAAATTACTAATCGTTATGGGACTTTTTGATGATGCAAAAAATGAAATCACTGGGGATTCAGTCCTCGAACGTATAGAGGAACTAGGCATTAATACCGAAAATCTTACTGTTTCAATCGAAGACGGCGTCACTTATATCAGTGGCTCTGTTGAATCAGATGAAGATTTAGAAAAAATTCAGGAAGAATTCACTGAAGGTATGTTCGGCGGTGCTACTTGTGAGCTTGATATTGATGTGGTAACATACTACACTATTGAAGATGGTGACTCACCTTGGGGTGTAGCCGATAAATTTTATGGTGATGGCAGCAAATTCCCTGTCCTGGTAGAAATGAATGATGGTAAAGATGCATTCTACACCGGTGATGTTATCATGATTCCTTCTCTGCGCAGCTATGTAGGCGGTATGAAACTGCAGGTTATTCTTGCTGCTTTGGGTTATAACCCCGGCACTATCGACGGCGTAGTTGGTGGAAACACTGCTAAAGCCCTCAAAGAATTCCAAAAAGATAATGATTTGGATGTTAACGGTAATGTAGATGATGATACCCGCACTGCATTGCGTTATGCATTCCGTGAAATTGAAGACCTGGAAGGCATCTCATTACAGTTTGTACTAAAAGAAATTGGATACAATGTCGTTGTTGACGGTGTTGTAGGTGCTAAAACAACTGCTGCCCTAAAAGAATTCCAAAATGACAACGATCTCGATGACAGTGGAGAAGTAGATGAGGATACATTGGCTGCCCTTGTAAGTCAATTTGTTTAAAAAATAACTTTTTGCCTTTATATAGTGCTTAATTTTTTGAAACAAGTGAGCGGTATTACATAAGAGTAATGCCGCTCATTCCTATTTTAGAATAGTGATTTTTTAAATAATCTATTCAAAGAATTCTCTTTGATTTTTTTACCCGTAGTATCGATAAAGAAGTTATTGAATAAATTCTAACCAAAATTAATTCCAGAAAAGTCAATTGGAGTTTGTGATCTACCCGACCCGAAGGCTCCGCGAAGCGAACACGAAGGGATGCACGTAGATTCTGGGTTTATAATATCCTCACTTTTTTACAGATTCGTAAAGAAAAAATTAGCAGCAGCTTTTATTCTGTTCGATGAAAATATAAATGAAACCGTTTAAATAAGGGTGATCGATTTAAAGATTAAGTCTTATATTTTGCATTTTTTTCATATTAACTTATTGTTAATTTGTCGATTATATCGATAGTAATTATGCTCATTTGAAATGTTTTTATATTTTTGCAAATTCTAGACAAAACTTAAATTATATAGCTTCTGAAGTATTAGAATTCTGTTCGGAAGCTTTTCAAAAACTGTCATTATGAGATTAAAACTCTACACATTACTAATTGCCATCAGTTTTTTTCCTGCACTTGTTGGGGCTCAGTGTACTGAGCTTTTTATATCGGAGTACGTAGAAGGTACCAGCAATAATAAAGCAATTGAGATTTATAATCCGACAACTGCGGCGATTAATCTTGCAAGTCCGGTTTATACAATTGCCATTTTTGCTAATGGAAGTGCTACAGCCACTACAACAGTAAATTTAACAGGAACAATCAATCCCGGGCAAACATTTATAATAAGCAGTAATTTAGCAGGGGCGGCATTGTTGGCCCTTAGTCAGCAAACCAGTGCATCCATCAATTTCAATGGAGATGATGCTGTGGCATTACGAAAAGCGGGTAACAATATTGACGTGATTGGCCGTATCGGTGTCGATCCGGGTACAGGTTGGTCTGTTGGCGCTGTTTCAACATTAGATAGATCTTTAAGAAGAAATGCCAGTATTCAAATGGGCGATCCTAATGGTGGAGATGCCTTTGACCCTTCCATAGAATGGACAGGATTTGCCACCGATGATTTCAGCGGATTGGGTTCTCATAATATCAATGCCTGTATTATTGTTCCCCCTACTATAACAGGTGGAATGATTTTAAATGAAATCTCTAACGGAACAACAGGTAATCAGGAATATATGGAGTTTGTAGTAATTGGCTCTTCCTCAAATCCACTGGCTGATGTAAACCTGAGCGGCTGGATAATTGACGATAACAATGGTGATTTTGAAGGTACTACATCAACGGGTATTGCAGAAGGACATATTAGAATAAAATCCGGATTTCTGACTGCAGTAAAACCCGGCTCGATAATACTTATTTATAATAATGCTGCCGGAGAGCAAAATCCGTCCATTACTCAGGCTTCTGATCCTACCGATGCAAACGGGGATTGTATATATGTACTTCGAATTTCAGACGGAAGTTTAGAAGACTGTTCCAGTCTGCCTTCAACAACCAACAATAGCTACAGCTGCGGGGTTTTTGCCACAACAGCAAATTGGTCGCATATAAGTTTAAGAAATGCAGGTGATGCAGCTCAGGTTAGAAAGCCAAATGCCAGTTTCTACCATGGTTTTAGCTATGGTGATATATTCACGCCCTTTCCAACCTTTCCCACAGAATTTGGCGGTTCTGCATTCAATGTAGCAACAGGTGATGGTGTGGGCCGTAATTTTTTCTTCAACTGCGGTAGTTTTACTAGTTCAACAAATTTTATCAGAGGCAATGCAGGTACAGTAGACGAGACCCCTGGTGAGGCCAATAATAACGCAAACAGATATTTTATAAACGCTATTCGTACAGGTACTTTTGACTATAGTAATTTGGCAAATCCGGCAAATTGCGGTACTTTGGCTTCACTCCCATGCGCAACAATTCTTGACATAAATTTACATCAGTTTAATGCAGAAAAGCAGGAGAATAATGTTTTGCTGAATTGGGAACTGGCAAACTCAAATTCAGATGTTTTCAGCTTTGAATTGCAGCGTAGCAAAGATGCAATTGATTTCTATACGATCGCTGAAATTGAGGGTTATAACTTTATAATCAATTATGCCCATACAGATTATGAACCAATGCAACAAAATTATTACCGTCTGAAAATGATTGACAGGAATGGAGAGCTAACTTTCAGTGCTGTCAGGAATGTCAATTTCGACCGCAGTGCTGATATTTCTATTTTCCCTAATCCTTTGTCAGGAAACAGATCGCTCACTGTAATTACTGCAGGCTATACGGTTCAGACGCTTCAAATATTCAATGCACTGGGTCAACAGCTGTTCTATTTGAATAATCCGCAACAGACAATAGAATTGCCTGCTTTTTGGCCTGCAGGTTTCTATAATCTGGTCCTTGAAGTGGATGGAACCCGCCTGGTAAGAAAATTGGTGATTGAATAGTAATTAGCATATTCTACATAAAACAATGGGCTGTACAAACTTCGTACAGCCCATTGCTTATTAATTAAAATTGTATGATCCTATTTGCTGCTCAGTTTTACCTTCACCCAAATATTTGGCATGGAAGCCTGTCGGGTTGGACCGTTATATTGCTGCTGATTGGGGCTGGGACCCAACATAGGATTACTTTGAGTAAGGGTCGATTGGTTTCGGTCATTAAAAAGACTGCCGTCGTTGCCCTCTTCCTCCATTGTTTTGGAAGGATTATTGATCTGAATGCCAATCGATATTGTTTCATCAAAATTTGGTGTTCGGCCAAATATGCGTTTGAAAGGTATGCGAATTTCGAATGACATAACCTTTAAATCGTCAAAATTCATGGCCACTTTCATATCTTTGGAAGTCAGATTCGAGATTCTTAAGGCTTCGTCTGCCACGCCTATCAGGTCAAAATCCTGCATCGCCTCTGCATAAAGCTGCATAAATTTTCTTTCATCTCCTTTGGCTTCAGAAGCCAATAGCTCAATCTCTGATTCCTTAATAGGAATTGGATAGCCAAGACCGAATTTGTCCTTTCTTTTTGCGGTAGTATCGATCCATATTTTGGCACCCTGATGAAGCATCAGCGCTTTAACGTATTCTTCGTTAGCCTGAACGGCCAAGTAAAGATATTCTGCATCATTGCTGCAGCGATATCTGATGGAAACCTGTGAGGATGGCTGTTCCAATGGTAGTTGCCATTCATTTAGCTGTCCATCAATAATCGGAGCCGAAGTTTTCCAATTGCTGAGATAGATTTGATTGCCTCTTTGGCAGCCCGATAAGCAGCCCAAGAGTAGTATCGAGATAAAAAATAATTTCCCCATTCTGTTAAACAGCTTTCTTCTTGCTCCAAAAGAAGTAAAAATAAATAGACCAACCCAAACTTGTCAACACAATTAATGACATTTTTAGGTTGATACCCATGCTGAACAAATCGAGAACAAAGGTAGTGCACCCTATTATCAGTAGCGTAGAACCCAATGTATTGATTAGTTTACGGATTTGGGGCGTAGCATCTTTTCTTGTTTTGAAATGTAGATATGCCCAAAGTAAAAGAGGGACAAGAATATAGGGAATAAATTTGTACATAAAATAATAAAATTTGACTTGGCTAATGTTAAATCTATCGGACTCTATTGCTGATCAGATGAAAAATCCCACCCCAAATTGCACTGATGGCAAAAAGTATTATGAAGAGTGTGGTGATGTCAAGCATAAGATACCCAAGTACAAATCCTGTTACTGCAAGCGTAGACAGCATTGTACCGAAATTAATAATAAAACGCCTGAATTCATTGCGATCCTGTTGTTGCATTCTGGCAAACGGAATCAGCCAAAATATAATGGGAACAATAAGAAAAACGATAAGCAGCATAGTATTGTAAATAAAAAATCAAGATAGAATGTTTACAAATTTACACAAATTTCAGGTCTTGTGTATTTTTACAAAGATTTTAGCGTATTTTTCTAACATTTAATAAATTAATCTCCAATGAAATCGAAGGATTTTACTGTACACAATATGACTGAAATGCAGCAATTGGCTAATCTTTTTGCAAAAGATTACCTGATTCGCTACAGGAAAATATTTTTTTATGGAGAAATGGGGGCAGGAAAAACTACCTTTATCAAAATGCTCTGCAAAGCTTTGGGTGTTGAGGAAAATACTTCAAGCCCTACTTTTGCACTTGTCAATCATTATAGCATAAAGGATAAATCCTTTGCGATTAATCATGCCGATCTTTATCGCCTGCGCGATGCAGAAGAGGCCTATAATGCTGGTCTCTATGAACTGTTTTATGACGAAGATTATTTCTTTGTTGAATGGCCGGAAAAAGTTGAAACTTTTGTAGTCGACAATGTGTTAAAAATAACAATTGTATCTGACGAAGAGGATTGCCGTTTTGTTAAAGTACAGGAAACTTAAAAAAACTGCTGCCAATATTTTGCAAATGTTGTTTTTTGTTTTATTTTTGACCCGCTCAGGAAAAATGACCCATGGTGTAACGGTAACACTACGGTTTTTGGTACCGTCTTTCTAGGTTCGAATCCTGGTGGGTCAACCAGGCTTTTATCTGCTTTCTATTTTTTCCCAAGCACTGACCCATGGTGTAACGGTAACACTACGGTTTTTGGTACCGTCTTTCTAGGTTCGAATCCTGGTGGGTCAACACCTTACAAAAGCGTCTCTTTTGAAAAAAAGAGACGCTTTTTTTGTTAAAAGTAGGCTTTTTAAAGACCATTTTTTTCTTCAGGCTTTCAAGTACTATTCTATAATGTGGTATCTTGTTTTTAAAAAAAAAGTATATTTTAATCTAAAAATGCCCTTTTTTAACCTGTTTAACATGTTTTTGAATAAAAAAACTCAAAAATTCGAGTTTTTTTAAGAAAAATATTTGGTACTGTGCTAAAACACTATAAATTTGTACTGTGCATCAACAAAATATTTGATTTCACTAAACTTTTATCACTATGAACAAAGGAGATTTGATTGACAAAATTGCAGAGAAAGCCGGCATGAAAAAAGCTGATGCTACTGCAGCACTTAACGCTACCCTCGAAGCTATCACTGAAGCACTCAAAGGTGGTGAGAAAATTACATTGGTAGGTTTTGGTTCCTTAGATGTTGCTTATCGTGCAGCTCGCAAAGGTATCAATCCAAGCACTCAAAAAGAAATCAAAATCGGTGACAAAGTTACCGTTAAATTCAAAGCCGGTAAAGAATTGGCTGCCTCTGTAGACAACAAAACTTTGAAAGCTAATCTCAAGAAAGATGAGAAAAAGCCTGCCAAAGTAACCAAAAAGAAATAAGATTAATTTTTTAATCTTAACTAATTAAAGTCATCGGGTGTATACATCCGGTGACTTTATCGTTTTTGGACCTTTCTTATTCCCAAGCCCAATATTTCTTGTACCTTTGCGTAATATCAATCTTAGTGAAATGTTTTTAAGGTATCTGCCCTACTATTTATTGCTTTTTTTACCGGTCCTGAACAGCCTGTCTGCTCAGGTCAGCTCCCCTGTTGATAGTATTGGTACCGATTCCATGCGGTTGGAAACTGAAGACGAGCGCGATAGACCCTTGGGCGATACTACCACAGTGTATTATTATTACCTGAATGGAGGGGTGCTTACTCATATAGATACTGCTCTGTATGGATTTGAATATCCAAAACATGAATGGAGAGCCACGTCAACCGTTTATACCGATCTAGGACATTTAGGTACTGCCCTTTCTCCTTTACTTTGGCAAGCTACGCCAAAAGCAGGTTTCCGCAGCGGTTTGGATAATTTTAGTCCCTACAGGCTGAAATTGGATGATATCCCTTATTTTTCTATTGGCGGAAAGCGGCCTTATACCGATCTCTATTATTCCCAAATTAATATGAAGAATGTCTTGTTGCGTGCACGTTTTGCACATCAGGCTACACCATATTTTTACTACAGCCTTCATTACGGACTTCTAAATTATAATGGCTATTTCGAAGGAAATCGGAGCCGGCATCAGGATATCGGGCTCAACCTCCGTTACACTAAGTCAAAATACAGCGCTCATTTCACCTTTATCAATAATGCCAATAATCAAAGCGAAAACGGCGGATTACAATCCACCGCGCTGAGTCTGATCAATAATCTCTTCTTGGCAAATGTACCTGTAAACCTGAATACGCAGACTGATGGTACGCCCAAACATGAAAATAGGCACCAAACCATATGTTACAGACAGTTTTGGTACAATGCCAAAATAGATTCTGCCAGCGGAAAAAACAACGCAAGTTCGGCTATTGGCCACCATTTACTGTTTGAAAACAACAGATATAAATACTTCGATAAAAATCCTGCAGATGACTCTTCCTATTACGCTAACTTTCAGAGTAATAATAGAGGAATCAGACATTTTATGCTACACCAGGTTTTAGAAAATGAACTAAGCTTTCAACAGGCCTTGGGCGGAACTTTAGAACAGGCTCCAATTGTAATCAGAGCCTTTGTTTCGCATCGCTGGAATCGGATTTTTCAGGAACCGGAAAGATTTTATGTCAATAACTTTGCTGTTGGTGCTGAGTTGTACGACCGTCTCAATGGACCGTTAAGTTACCGTGCTGACCTGAAAGCCATGAACAGCAGATTGGGTATCGATTTTTGGCTGCGCGGTAAAATAAAGCTTAAAATAAAAAATTTACTTGCCTTGGGCGGCAATATGATTTTTCAACGCTATGAACCCGAACAGACTGCCCGACGTCTATATGTGTCACAGGCGCTGATTTGGGACAATAACAATTTACTGAAACAGACACAGGAATTGAGTCTGAATGCGAATATTGCATGGCCGCGTTTTTGGGGCAGCTTCGAGTTTGGCAATCATACTATTACAAAACCGATATATTTTGACAGTACTGCTACCGCAAGACAAATGCCGGGAACTGCCAATATCATACAGTTGCGGCTGAAGCAGGATATACATTTGTGGAAGTTTCATTTGGAAAATGATGTTGTTTGGCAACGCATTCTGTCGGGCAAAGCAGTTTATCGTTTGCCGGAATTAATATTCAGGCATAGCCTCTATTTTGAATCCAAAGTATTTAAAACCGTAAAACTACGTACGGGTATAAATTTTAGGTATATGAGCTCCTATAGTGCCAATGCCTATTTTCCTATTTTGGCAAACTTCAATCTACAAAATGAACAGCTAATAAGTTTTCAACCAGTTGCCGATATTTTTGTTTCTGTTAAAATATGGCAGCTCCGCTTTTTTGTAAATGCAGAAAATCTGACCTACTATCTCAGTGGTTGGCAAAACTATTACACAACACCAAATTACGCTACAGCAAACTGGTTTGTCAGATTGGGTGCCTCCTGGCAATTATTCGATTAAATATGATGTTAAACCTGAAACCTTTATATAATGGATACTTCACGCCGTGATTTTATGAAATTGATGGGGGCAGTAAGCCTTGGTTTTGTAGGATTGAGATCAATAGCCGGGAGCAACGACCTTTTTGCAATGGCCGCAGAAGACCTCTCCGCATTTGGTTACGGACCATTAAAAGCTTTGGATTCGATACTTAAACTGCCTGCTGGATTCAGTTATAAAATAATTGGCAAAAAGGGTGATAAAATGAGCGATGGACTTTTTCTGCCCGGCAGAGCCGATGGAATGGGTGCTTTTACCGGCAGTAAAGGAAAAGTTATACTGATCCGAAATCATGAAAATAAGGCCGATGATCTGATTGAAAGTCCATTTGGAGAAAACTATAAGCTCCTAAAAAAAATAAAAAAAGAAAAATTCTTTGACTACGGTTTTGGTAAAGCACCGCATCTTGGCGGAACGAGTACTTCGATTTACAATGAGGTCACACAAAAAGTGGAATCTGTATTCATGAGTTTACTTGGAACCTCCAGAAATTGTGCCGGAGGAATGACACCTTGGGGCTCCTGGATCACCTGTGAAGAGCATTTTTTAAATACTGATGAGCAAAACGAAGATGCTCACGGTTATAATTTTGAGGTACCTGCTACCGAAAAAATTAAGATAAAATTCCCTATTCCGCTCCGTGCAATGGGAAAATTCAATCACGAAGCTGTTTGTGTTGATCCACGTACAGGAATTGTATATCAGACAGAGGATCAGCATGAGGGACTCATTTATCGCTTTATTCCAAAAGTAAAAGGAAAGCTGCACGAAGGCGGCAAATTGCAGGCATTGGCATTTGTTTGGAAAAAGTCGATGGATACAAGAAATTGGACTGATACGGAAACACTGAAACCGGGAACTAAATATGCAGTAAAATGGATCGATTTGAATAATATTGACAGTAATAAAGATGATCTCAGACTGCGGGGATTTGAAGATGGCGCTGCCTGTTTTGCAAGAGGAGAGGGGATGTGGTTCGGCAAAGGAGAACTTTATTTTGCCTGTACCAATGGTGGAGCCAAAAAATACGGACAGATTTTCAGATACATACCAAGTCTGCATGAAGGAACAGCCAAAGAAAATGAAATAGAATATTACCCAAGGTTGGAACTCTTTGCCGAGCCAAACAACACCGAGTTGCTGAAATATGCCGATAACCTGACAGTTGCACCCTGGGGTGATGTGGTTTTTTGTGAAGACAATAAAAATCCACGAATTATAGGGATTACAGCTGCGGGAAAATTTTATGAGATTGCAGAAAATATTGGATATCCTTCAGAATTTGCAGGGGTTTGTTTTTCGCCTTCCGGTAAAACATTGTTTGTAAATATACAGGAAGCAGGACTTACTTTGGCAATTACAGGGCCCTGGGCCAAAAGAAAGGCTTAATATGAAAGTTGCAGATTTTTTCTCGCGATATGAAATTGATTATACACAGTCTCTTGACCAAAAGGGATTGGGCAGCGTTTATACAGCAAAGGAAAATGAAAGCGGAGAGATAATGGCCTTGAAGGTTATAGAGCTTCATCCGATGTTCGATAAAGGAGAAACGCTTGCCCGATACGAGAAAGCAGCAGCAATGTCGCACCCAAATCTGCTGCAATATAAATTGGTACTGCGTTATCCGGGAGAGGATACTATTCAGCATTTTGTGCTGATGCCTTATGTGGAAGAAGGTACACTGCAGGACAGACTCTCAGGACTGGGGTTCTATAAAAAAGTTGAAATATTGAATGCTGTTTTGAACGGATTATCCTATCTGCATCAAAATAGCATTGTTTGGCAATGTTTACGTTCCGATCATATCCTGCTTCCTAAAGAGGAAGGAGAATATGTACTCAAGTTTATTAATTACGGCGCAGAAGAGGCCCTGCCTAAGGCCTTTTTTACCAACTATGAATATATGGCGCCGGAACAGTTTGCCGAGACGGCAACAGCATGTGATACTAAGATTGATCTATGGGCATTTGGCGTTTTGGCTTTTGAGCTCTTTACAGGGCAGCTGCCCTTTGGCAGAAAAACACCGCAAACGCCTAACCGTAGGATAATGGAGCGAATACAGGCTGCAGAGATTGCAGATCTTTTTCTCCAAATACCCGATTCATATGCCGAGGTTATAAAAAAATGTTTAAAAACAGATCCGGCTGAACGCTGGAAAAATATTGAAGAGATTATCAATTTTCTTAAAGAAAAGCCTACAATTCCCAAGGCCAGGGATATCAAAGAAGTCGGAATATTGGAAACTTTGGAAAAAATGGGTGAAACTTATGTGGAAGAACCTGTAGATCCTGAGAATCTGCCGCTCTTTCAAAGAAAGTTTAAACGAAAACCATCCAGGCCGATTCAGTGGTGGGAACCTTTTTTTTGGATCGGACTTGCTTCTTTGGTGGGATATTTGCTGTCGAAATTATAGCACTTTTCTTTGCTAACTCATTAATAATTACTAATTTGTTCCTCCTTGAGGATTTTCAAATTGCCATTTATATTGAAAGTTTTTCTATTTTGAATGATATAGTATTAGAATACAATGCATTATGCTGAAAAAAATATATAATTTAATTGTCTGCTGTCTTTTTTTTACTGTCGGAACAATATCCGCTCAGCAACCGGCACAGTACAGTATGTACATGCTCAATCCCTATCACTATCACAGTGCTTATGGCGGATTGGATGAATCCCTAAGCGCAACCGGAGTTTTTCGAAAGCAATGGGTAAATTTCCCTGGCAGCCCGCTGGGTTTTAGTTTTAATGCGCACCTTCCTATTGAGTATATCAAGAGTGGAGTTGGTCTCTCTATGGAACATGATGTAATTGGAGCATATTCCAATACTTTTGTAAGAGCATCCTACAATTATATTATCGATTTTGGAGATAATGGTAAGTTATCTGTTGGGGGGGCATTCCGTTTTATGCAGAAAACTTTGGATGGTTCATTATTGCGTTCCCCCGACGGGAATTATGAGGGTGGAATTATATTAAGTCATAACGACAATCTGATTCCCCAGATTAAAGTAAGCAGCAGCACAGTTTCTGCAGATGCCGGCATATACTACAAACACCGGAAATTTGAAGCCGGTCTTACAGCTTTAAACCTGACTTCTCCAAAACTCACGCTGGATGTAGGAACCATACAGCAGATAAGATATGTCCGCAATTTTATTCTTACAGGTTCATACCGTTGGGATATTAATGATAAGATGTCTTTGCATCCATCTTTCCTTTTAAAAACTGACCTGATAAAATTTCAGCCTGAAATTGGGGCAATTTTTAAATATCAGGACAATTTTTTTGGA
>JBIKQC010000068.1:0-13003 GCA_044349855.1 Saprospira sp. | reverse complement strand
CTGATATAGAAGCGGGTAAGTTATATATTCCATTTAGTTATTGGTACTTGGTAGAGGGTACTTGGTAGAGGGTACTTGGTAGAGGGTACTTGGTAGAGGGTACTTGGTAGAGGGTACTTGGTAGAGGGTACTTGGTAGAGGGTACTTGGTAATTGGTACTTGGTACTTGGTATTGGGTACTTGGTATTGGGTAGAGGGTATTGGGTAGAGGGTATTGATTACAGGCTAACAATTTTCAAATTATAGAGCCAACTCTGTTCCGTGCTCAAATCTTCAAATTATTTTGCCTTTTGGTTTAGCTGCTTTATATCGATTTTGCTTATTATTAAACATGCCACCCCAACGGGGTTCTATTCACTTTGCACCTTTGGTGCTACAAAGATATTGCTCCGAAGGAGCTAAAAATTCAACAAATTAAATAGCTTATTAAATATCTATTCTATTTAGTATTCCATGCCTACTGGTTATTCGTTTCTAGCTCCTATTTTACTGGTAACTGGCTAGTGGTTACTTTTTTTTGCTGAAATAAACTTTTCAAACTCTTCCAATGTCAAACAATTGACACAGTTTTCTTTTGTTAACAATCCTTTGCGTGCAACCTGTACACCATAACGAATATCATGTACGCCTTGTTTGCTGTGTGCATCTGGATTAATCGCAATTTTAACCTCTTTCTCCAAGGCATATTCCAACCAGGTATAATCAAGATCCAAGCGCAGCGGATTTGCATTTATCTCAATGATGACCCTATTTTTGGCGCAGGCATCAATCACTTTTTTATGATCTACAGGATATCCGGCTCTTGAGAGCAAAAGCCTTCCTGTTGGATGCCCCAACATAGTTGTATAGGGATTTTCAATGGCTTTTATCAGTCGCTGTGTAGCCTTCCCCTCTGTCATTTTCAGATTACTGTGAATTGAGGCAATGACAAAATCGAACCCCTTCAGAATCTCATTATCATAGTCTAAATCACCTTCAAATTTTATATCAGATTCAATCCCTTTAAAAATCTTAAAATCTATAAATTTAGCATTCAAACTGTCGATTTCGTTCCATTGCTGAATCACTCTATCCGGCTTTAGACCGTTCGCATAAAAAGCTGACTGTGAGTGATCCGTAATACCCAGATAGGTATAGCCCTGTTCTCTGCAATATTCGGCCATTTCCTTTAAACTTGCCCCACCGTCACTGTAAGTGCTGTGGGCATGCAGCACACCTTTTATATCTGAACTTTTTATCAGATCGGGTATTATTTTCTTATCAATATTTGGAATATCCCTTATTTCAGCCGGAATAAAAGGAATTCCTGCTTTTTCAAACAGTTCTGCTTCGGAAAGTCCCAAAACAGTTGAAGGCGTTTCATTTTTAAGTATATTCTTTGCTAAAACTGAACTTCCTGTGCTTTCTAAAAGTCTTACTCCGGAAAGTCCTTTATTAGCCCTGTAAAGCCTGATTTTAATGCCTCCTTTTTCTGATTTTCCTTCCCAAACGTCTTTGTTTTTTTCTTCAAGACCGTTAATTATTCCGGATTCAATCAGAGTGTCCATTTCATTGGTTTCCACAACATATTCCAACATATCAACCACCGGCATCAGTCTTCTAAACTGACCGGTTAACATAACATTTTCTTCTCCAAGTACATCCTGCAAATCCTCCAGCAAATTATCGGCATCTTCTTCAACTGAAGCCCAACGAAATTTGGCGAGCGACTGAAAAAAGTATTCCAACTGTTCTCTTACATTTTGCTGTGACTTTTCGCCAAAACCTTTCAGGTCTTTCAATCGGTTTTCATTGCAGGCATATAACAATTCACCTGGCGACTCAATTTCCAATTCTTTCCAAAGCAGCCATACTTTTTTTACACCCATTCCCTTGATATCCAGAAGATCGACGATCCCGGAAGGTGTTTTATCCAAATATTCCGTCAAAATTTTCATTTTGCCGTTTTTCTGCAGTTCCAATATTTTATTGGCTATTGCATCGCCCACTCCTTTTATACCTTTGAGCTCAGCAAGATTCATTTTGCCCAATTCCTGTTCTTCATTTCTGAGAATGCGATAGGCATTATTATAAGAGCGTATTTTAAACTCTTCTTCTCCATGCAGTTCCATCAGCTGTGCCAGCAGCGAAAAAGCATTGGCTATTTCTTTATTGGTCATGATTTTCTTTCTTTATTCCTTAATCTCAGGATTTTACAAACAGGGCTTTTTGTATTAATTTTTGGCTTTTCAATTCAATAATATAAGTGCCTTTATTTAATCCGGACAAATTCAATTGTATCAAATTTCCGTATTGAATATAACTTACCTCGTACTGTTTACCTATCAAATCAAAAATATTAATTTTCTCAGGTTTTTCAACTGCCAATTCAAAAAAGAGCTGATCAGCCGCAGGATTGGGGTAAACTTTTAGTTCAGCATTCGAATTCTCCAATTGTTCATTATTGGAAACATCTTCATGCAGACTCACAAGCCCGCCATTGTGGGTACCTATCCAAAGAAGTCCATTGTTGTCTTTAATGACTGTATGAATAGCATTTTCCGGCAAATCTGAATTTTCGGTTGTATAATAGGACCAACTGTCGGGCATGACTCTTTTTATTAACCCATTTTGCTCTGTTCCAATATATTGACGGTCTTTTTCATCAATATAAATACAGGTAGAAGCGGATACAGGCATACCCGAATTATTATTATTGAACATTTGCCAATTCAGATTGCCCCAATCGACATAAACACCGGCTGCCGGAGAAGCAAACCAATAATGACCGGCAGAATCGAGGGCTATTTGCAGGGAAGTATTGTCAGGGATTCCACTTCCGTTATTTCTGTTGTAAACTGTCAAAGTCGTATCATAAGTAACTGCAATACCGCCATTTAGTGTACCTGCAGTGATTCTGTTGTCCCTCCCTACTTTTATACAGGAAATATTATTTGAGAAAAGATCGGAATTGAAAGTTGTCCATACTTTCCAGGTTGTATCATTGTACATGGCCAAGCCTTCCACAGTTCCAATCCATTTTCTGCCGACACTGTCAACTGCAACTGAACGTACGCAGTAATCGGGAATACCGCTGTTGACAGGTGTGAAATTTGTCCAGTTTGTACCGTCAAATTGGTAAAGTCCGCCACTCATAGTGCCCACCCAGACAGTATTCTGTTGGTCAATGTACAGTGCACGGATTAGATTATCGGTCAAAGCTGAATTTTGAGTATTATAAACCGTCCAAATGGTATCATTGAATACGGCAAGGCCAAAATCAGTCCCAACCCATTTGCGGTTCAGTTGATCTACTGCCAATACACGAACGGTATTGTTGGGCAATGAAGAGTTTTCTTCATTATAAATCGTCCAAATATCCTGAGCTGTTGAAGGAAAACTGAACAGACAAATCAAAAAATTAAATAGCAAAAAATGTTTCATATAGCAAGAGTTTTGAGAACCTATAATTTTAAAATAACTCATATAGGCTGCCGATTTTATACAAAAAATCTAAATAGGTTTAATAAACTCTTCAATCTCATGCCATTTCAGTCCAAACTGACGGGAGGGATAGCTTATAATTGATTCAAAACCATTGTTTTTCCAAAAACGAAGTCCGGTTTTATTGTCTTTAACTACTGCTAATCTCAAAAATTTGAAGCCTTTTGATTTTATATCTTCCTCAAAATATTCAAATCCAATTTTTCCTATTCCTCTGCTGCGATGTTCCTCAGCTACCAAATATAAGGCAATATAAACAGTTTCGTTATTGGGATAAAATTTTGTTCCCCAAATTGCACCCAAAAGTTTTCCATCTTTAAAAATACCGGTTATTTCAAGATTTTCTATAGGCGTATCTTTTGGAAAATAAGAAAAAAGTGCTTCAATATCTTTAAATGTAGGCAAATAGCCATCCAAAAGCATAAAATAATCGGAACAGGAGGCGACAAGATCTTTCAATAAATCAAAATCCTTTTCCAATATTAATCTTCTGAAAGAAAGGACATTCTGCATATTACATTTCTTTTATAGCCCTGTAAAGGTCGGCCCAGTCTCTTCTTTCTTTGATAACCGTTTCTGCATATTCATTCCAAATGTCTACATCCTGAGAAGGATCTTTGATTACAGCACCGATAATACCGGCTGCAAGGTCTCTAGCTTTAAGTATTCCATCACCAAAATGTGCGGCTAGGGCCTGTCCGCTGTTGATGACCGAAATAGCTTCGGCCGTACTGAGCGTGGATGAAGGCACTTTTACCTTGGTTCTGCCGTCAATTGTTTTGCCGCTGCGCAGCTCTCTGAAAATTGTCACCAATCGCTCAATCTCTTTTATTGGAGCCAATTCTGCCGGAATTTCCAGGGTTTTTCCTAATTTGTCAACCCTGAGTTTTACTATTTTCACTTCCTCTTCCATAGAAGCCGGAAGCGGCAGTATAACGGTATTGAAACGGCGTTTCAATGCAGAAGAAAGTTCATTTACTCCTTTGTCGCGATCATTTGCGGTAGCAATAATATTGAATCCCTTATGCGCCTGTACTTCAATATTCAGCTCAGGTACCGGCAGTATTTTTTCTGAAAGTATCGTAATTAAAGTATCCTGAACATCAGCAGGAATACGGGTCAGCTCTTCCACTCTGGCAATAGCACCAGTCTGCATTGCACGCATGATTGGCGAAGCCACCATAGCATCTACTGAGGGGCCATGGGCCAGTAACTGTGCATAATTCCAGCCATAGCGCATGGTATCTTCGTTCATACCTGCAGTTCCCTGTACCAACAGTGTTGAACTGCCGCTGATTGCTGCTGCAATATTTTCACTCACCCAGGATTTGGCCGTGCCCGGTACACCCATGAGCAGCAATGCCCGATCTGTCGCTAAAGTAGCAACAGCAATTTCTATAAGTCTTTGACTGCCAAAATATTTTGGCTCAATCTCAATACCATTTTCCAAAGTAGTGCCCATCAGAAAATTAACAACTGCCCAAGGCGACATGGCCCATCCCGGAGGCTTTGGCCTTTTGTCCTGAGCTATTATTGCTTTAATTTCATGGGCATAGATTTGCTCTGCATGGGGCCTGAGGACCTCTTTTATCAAGTGCGGAGCTGTATTTTCAGTTAATTTATTTTTCATCTGATGTATTTAATATTTCATTGTTTTTCAATGTCTGAATCTCTCTTCTGATCTGCAGAACTGCTTTAAAATTGTCCAATTCTTTTTGCCAGGCATAGCCCATCTGCTCGGGCCAGCCATTTTCAAACTGTTCAAAAAGCAATGGATTTACAGCGTAGGCGGCATTTTTTAGTAAAATTCTTCTGTTTGAATGATAGGAATTATCTTTTGCAGCTATACTTTTCAGTCTGTTGATTAGCTCATTGGAAAGTTCATCGGACCATTTCCTTTCTTCCTCAAGCAGCAGGATAATAGTGGTGGAATTATCATTTGAAAGCGCCTGATTTTCGTTTCGAATATAAGCCAATGCTAATTTATTAAAAAAATCATCATCCAGTCCTCTAAAAAGGAAATCAGGTGAAAATTTTATTTTGGAAGCCTCTTCTTTTTTAGACAAATGGAATAAAAACCTGTGCAGTTCGGTAATCCAGGCACTATCATTAAATTTCACTGCAGACTTGGCCCATCCCCAAAACCACATATTGCAGAATTTGTCCATATATGCAGTCTCCAAAAGCGCTTTTGTTTCTACTTCCCAATGGGAATTCCAAAAAGAAACAGGAACGATTGCGATAAGCTGAGTGAAAAGATTGGCCTTTTCTCCTTCAGGAAGGGGCTTATAGTTTTCTAAGATGCCATATTCTTTCCAATCTTCGGGTTTGTTTTTCAAATTTACCGATAGACTCAAACCTTCGGGATTTTTTGCAATATTTATAAATTTCAAAAGCTGTTCTTTGGCAAAATTCACTACTGATGAATCTTCCAAACAGGAGAGCAGCTTAACAGACTCAGTTCTAACCTCTTTGCGCCCATCTTTTGCGGTTTTTTCCAAAAAAATCAAATCTGATGAAGATAGATTGATTTCCAATGTTTTAACAAAATCGGCTCTGTTTTGAAAATCTTCTTCCTGCCAGCAATTTTCAAAGAGTTGAAGCGCTTTTTCAGGTTCTGTCAACCTCATTTTTTTTAAGAGATTGATTCTATCTTTCTTTTTACCAAATAGAAAAACCTGATCCTCGTCTAAAATTTTATTCTCTGCATAATCCCATTCCGGTTCAAATGCAGCAAGCCATTCCCCCCTTTTTCCAATGATAGACTGCAAGCTGTTTCTGATACCTAGATTTTTAATTCCCAG
This sequence comes from Saprospira sp., assembly GCA_044349855.1. GTDB lineage: Bacteria > Bacteroidota > Bacteroidia > Chitinophagales > Saprospiraceae > Saprospira. The sequence goes on along the minus strand of JBIKQC010000068.1, from coordinate 6,716 downwards.
ATCAAGCAAAGTCGGCAGATATTGTTCAGGAACTCTTTGATTCAGCAATGAGATCGTTTCGAGACAACCTTTCAATAAGCGCTCATCTTCCATTTTAAGAATTTGCGACAACAAAGCAGAAGCTTTATCGCTGCAAAGTTCCAATTCGTCTGATTTGGCTGCAATGGGCAGTTCCCCCTGAAAAGAATCCAAGACCCTTGCTGCTTTGCGTAAAATTGCATAAGCTGCTAAGGCATCCAAAATCTTTTCTTCTGTCAATTTTTCTTCATTGATTTCGATGCCAAATTCCTTCAGCTCAGCAAAAACATCTTTTTGCAGCTCGCTGAGATTGGAACTGCCCAGAAGCAGTGTTTTTAGCAGGATTTCAAATGACATTGAAAATATTTGGGTTTAAATTCAAAAAGTGGAAAGTAATTGATTCTTTCCACTTTTACATACAATAATATTGCAATATTGTAAAAACAAGTCACCGTATTTTTATTTCTATTTCTTCTTAATCACCCATTTAGTATCATTCACTTTTTCCCAAACCTCATTTACAGATTGCTGAACTGATGCCTTAGCAGCCGGAACAAGCAACTGTTTTACGGCATAGCGGGATTGAATGCGGATGGTATTGTCTTTTACCTGTTGAACAGTCATTTTATAAGCGGCAAACTCATTGTCCAAAGCTTTGCTGAGCTCTGCAGCATTTTCCACAGTAACAGGATAAGGGAAAACTAAAATAATCTCGTCGATGTCACTTCCCATAAAGGCATTATGATAATCCAACTTGCGTTTCTCTGCATTAGATACCCATCGGATACTATGCGCCAACCAATCTGAACCTTTTAGCGATAGTTTGCCATCTGTCAAACTAAAAAGCCCTTTGATAGAAGCATTGTATTCAAATTGAAAAGTATAGGGTGTCAAAATTTCGAAATTTTTGATGGCCGCACTTTTAACGGTCACTTCTTTGTCAAAGCGATTTTTCAAAGAACGGGTAAGACGTACATTGATGGAATCTTCTTTCACTGCACTGGCCCAGAAATTTCGGCCTTCTGTTGAAAACAGACCGGAAAGGTTGAGGCTGGATTTAATTTCAGCATCACCATTTTCTGAAATCTGAATTTCAGTACGGCGCATACGTTTATTGCTTTTCTCATCTTTCAATGCTTCATCACCAAATTCAATTGACTGCAATTTTGATTTAGGATCGGTGATATTTTTCATCAGACATTTTGTTGCCAAAAGGGTTGAAGGCAACTCGTTCAAACCGCTGCCGGGCGTGATAGTAAAGGTATTACCGGCTTCGTCTTTGAAAACAAAAAGATAAGAAGCAATTTGTGTAGAAGAAACATAATCAACATCAAACTCGCCGTTGAATCGGCTTTTGCCAACAGCCAAATAGTATTCAATCTGATTTTTTTCAAAAAAATCGCGATAAATACTCATCATATTGCCATAATCTGTTTTTTTATTACTCAAGAAGTATTCAATACCTTCACTTCTTTCAAAATCTTCCAAACGACTGATTGTTTTCATTTCTTTGACCATAAAGTCGTTGAAAATAAATGCCTTCTCCAATTTTGTCAAAGTAGTCGGATCTGCTTTCTCCAAAGCTTTGGCGCCAGTTGCAAACAGATTGTCATAAAATTCTTTATATTTCTTTTTATTGCGTACGCGGGGTTCCATATAATCTGTAACATACTGCATAATAAGGTCAGAGAAGTTGGATACTTTGAAAGCTGCAGGTTCCATACGGAATCCATCCAGATTCAGCTCATAAACAAAGTATTCCAAATCTTTGGTAAAGATAGTTCCTGAAGAGTTTGCCTCAGGCACTGCGCGCAGGTTCTGCATTTTCCAGGAATAATTTCTGGATTCTCCTTTTTCAGAAATAATAGGCTGTGGCATACCATTATAGACACGGCCATTCAGTTTTACGGAATTGGAAATTGAGATCACATAAGATGCGTCCAAAACCGGATAATTTCCATAAAGATTTACAATTCGGCCCTGATCGGGGAATTTTGATTCGATGACAGTGATACGTTCCATCTCATCGCCAACTTCAAGGTCTTTGACATCGTAAACGTAGTAGTCTTCACGCTCTTCATAAAGATCATCACCTTCCTTGAGTTCTGACAAAGGCAGATCACGTACTTTGATATCAAGCACTTTCCCGTCTTTTTTCCTAATGCGGATATCCACATATTTTACCTGTACAAATTCACCTATACGTCCGGTAAATTTTGGAATAGAAAGCTGTTTGTAATCTTTCAGTGCTTCTTCTTTTTTGAACACAAGGTGCTCATAAGTTCGGTAAGTAGCCAACTGATCAATTTCCGGGAAGCTTCCTGTAAAAATACTCTGACTGAAGGTTTCAGATTTAATAATTACTGCATCTTCATTTTGAAACTGTGCAGGAATTTCGGGACTTTTAGGCATATCACCCTCCCATTTGTAATCTGAGAAAGTCTGTGCATTTGACTGAAATCCAAAGCTAAGGGCAACAACTAAAGCGCTGAGACGAGAAAATTTCATGGATTTTATTTTTGGTTTAATTTAATATTCGTTAGGAATGCAAATTTATTGCCTTTTTGGCAGAATTGCAACCCCAAAACTGATAAAGCCAATATTTTTAGACAAATCAGCCGCTTAAGGCTACAAAAATTGAGCTGATTGTGTGCCTATTTAGCCCATCAATGTTTTCAGTGTTCCAATTACAAGATTGACGCTATCTTTATTAAAGGCTTGTTCCTTAATTTTTTGCTGCAGCTGACCATTTTTGGCAATAGATAACATTCTTTCCCTTTCAGGTCTTGAAAATTCTGAAAAACTTCGGCGCAACAGGGGTAAAAGCTCCTGAAAAAGTTCGGGTTTAATGCTCAAAACCCAGGTATCAAGAATATTCCACAATTGCGGATTATGAATCAGCAGAAGTCCTGAACCAAAAAGAAATCCCTGTATCCAGGAGGCTGCTATATTTACTTCGGCTGCTTTTGACAGCGCAAATTCCATCTTATCGGCAATAATATCAATATTTGTCCCAGAATCGAAAAGAAGCCTGCAGGAAATTCCTTGAATTATACCTTTTACTGCATTTGAATCGGAAAGCAATTCCAACACATTGAGCCATTCCGACTTAAAACCATCATCCTGATGCAGATTTAAGGCCTGATTCAAGGCTACAATCAGCTGAAAGAGTTCCTGAGAGGCATCATCATCCATCGAAGCTGCGGCAGAAGGAAGACCGATACAGATTCTTGGCACAATCTCCTTCAAAAGTCCCTCCAGCATGCCAAAGTCGCTCTTTCGGACATCACCATAACGCATGATAGAGACCATATTCGGAACAGTTCTCATCAGCACAGGAACATCCTTTGTCAACGAAGCCGAATCGCGTAGAAAAATAAGCAAATCATCCATTACATCGGGCAATTTAGCCTTTATGACCTGTTGCAGCAAATCCGTCAGTTCAGATAAATTCTCGGCTGTTTTTGCCTGTTGCAATGCTAAATTTGAAGCGGCCTGCTCCACCGTATTTCCCCAAATTGATGCTTCAATCATTTTAAAAACAAATTCCGGATCCCAACAGAGCGACCAATATTCCTTCATTGTAGTTTTCTCTCGGCCGCTGTAGGATTTTTCCTTTCCCCAATTTATACCCAAAAGGCAGAGCCGATGCAGAAAAACACTCTGTTTTCGGTCAAATTCATTTCTTAAGTCCAGTCCTTCCTTTTTAATATCCTGTTCCAAAGGAATTTTGTACTTGGCCAAACGAAGGGTTTTTATCTGCGTTTCGATATCATTCTGAAGTGGTATGCTTGCAATTTCGGCCGGAACATCGCCCATCTCCTCTCCTATTACCAATCGGCTGTTCACCAGTTCAAAGGCTTTGCTTTCGCCCTGTGTAAAAACAGTCTGAGCGGCCTCAAAAAGCTCATCGATGCCGGGCAATTGCAGTCCGCGCATTGCAGCAAGCGTTTCGGCCAAACGAACTGCCTCAATCACATGAGCGGAACTGGCATCCATATCCTCTTCCCGAAAAAGCTGTGCGACCTTTGTCATCCATTTTATAACGGCATCATCGGCATTCTGAAACAGCAATTTGTACCAGGCCGGTGAAATAACTCCGGCACCGTAGCCGCTACTTCTAGAAATTCTGTCGTAGGTCCAGGGAATCCAGGTGGCCATCATTTTTACCTTAGTCAAACCCTTTAAAAGCGCATTGTCAGCTTTTGCAGGATAAAGATCCAAATCCAAAGCGGGAGTATGCCAGGCACCACAAACCACTGCAATACGCTGATAGCCTGATTTTACTGCATCCCGCAGACATTTTCGCATATACGCTTCACGCAAATCCTCTTCTTCCGATTCTTTTCCTTTTTTGATAATTTTTTCTTCCCGCATGGTCTGCATCAGCAGCAGTATTTTATCAAAAACCTCAGTGGCATCGCCGTTATAATGCTCAAAAGTACTTTCCCACCAACGCTCACCGTCATCGTATCCGGCCAATTTGCCCATAAAACCGAGCGGATCTCTTCTTATTTCATCATAAATATCCAACTGTTTAACCTCCTCCGTTTGAGTTTCCGATTCTACTTTCTTGGCAAATCGAATGCCTTGAGGCAGGTCAAAATTAACAATCGGCAGCTTGTTTTCAAGCCCAAACTTTATAGCCTGCCACTCAGGAGAAAATTCAGTATATGGATAATAAACTGCCTGACTCAGTTCTTTGGGGTTATAAATAAGTACTGCTACCGGAGGTTTCAACTCCTCATGTACTACATATTTCATCAGTGCATCCTCTTCCTCAGTACCCTCCAAAAGGATAACATCGGGTTGAATTTCATTCAAAGCCTTTATCAGACTTTTGGCAGAACCGGGGCCATGATGACGGATGCCGAGGAGGTGTATTTGCATTGGTTATTGATAATTAATTATTTCCAAATTGATTGAAATTCCCAATTATTTGGAAATCCCATTTTATAAAGTGGTGTATTAGGGAATTTAGCAATCAAAGATTTTAATTCATTTTTAATATTATTCCTTGGACTAATTTCTTCATTGAGATATAACAAAGCTGATAAAAGGGGAAATATTTTTTGAGTTTGTAGATTTGAGGGTATAAAATATAAAATAGGCTTATTTGTAGATTTTGGCCAATCATATTTATTTATTAAAACCCTATTCCATAATCTTCCATGATGAGCAATTATATTTCTTACAACTGTAATTGCCTGTAACCAACTGACAAGATATTTTTGATTATTTAATCCAAATTCAAATGCAATTTTATTCTTTTCAGGCAATTGGTGTAGAAGATTTTTGTATAATTTTGATAAGGTTCCCATTGAAGCAACTTCTAATATTTTCCAAGAATCTGCTTCTTCATTAGGAAACCTAGCCCTATGATCCTTTATGAATATCTCTTCACTTCTTTTAAATTCTTTTTTCAAATCAACAATTAAATTTTGATGAACTGATATTGTCGGGTCACTTAGAAGCATTTTAGTCGTAAAAAGTGTATCGTCAAAATACCACAAACTTCCATAAGACAAGGAAAGATGATAAATTAGTTTTGTTCTTAAAGCGATTTCTATACGCTCAATTGCATTAAATAAAATCAATCGAAAATGGCGGTCGAAATTATATAAATCTATTACGTCTTCTAATTTACTACCATCTTTAAAGTAATGGTTTACTTTGTCTGACTGCATCTCCCACCAATATCCTTTTAGTCTATAATAGCTAATATTGGCTAAAAAATGTTCTGCCTCAGCAAAGTTGTTTATTGTCATATTTCTGCTTTTCAACAAATTTATTTGTTCTTCAATGGTTTTTGGAAATTTATTCATAATCAAATAATTTTAATAAAAAACCTCTCCCTTATTGTAAATTCAGGAGAGGTGCGTTCTTAAAAAAGAATGACCCGCAAGCTGATCTGACGGGAAGCAATACGGGTACTGTTAACACAAATATATTACTATTAAATTTAACATGCAAAAAAAATGTTTAGTTGTTTTTATTTTATTCAAAAATCTTTCACCAGTCTAAAGCTAATTTCCTGCCAAAAATGGTCTTCTAATTCAAAAAACCATATTTTTGTAGGCCAAATTATCAAAAACCTATTTTATGAATGTTGTGCTGAAAGCAAAATTATTGATATTTTTCATTGCAATCTGCGGATCATTATTTGCACAAAATACTGAACTTCAACTTGATCAGATCATGCGTGGCGAGGCATTTGTTGGCTATTCTCCGGAAACTGTGCAGTGGTCAGAAGATGGCAAAAAAGTATATTTCAGCTGGAATCCCAACGCTGAGCGCTTACCCGATTATTATTTTATAGAACCCGCAAAGGGGGCAAATCAGCAACCCATAAAAGTTGACAGTACAGATTTATTCTCGCTTCCCATTCCAAATGGTGTTTACAACAGCGATTTCAGCTTAAAACTCTATTCCAAAAACGGCGATCTTTATCTGCAGAATCTCAGAGATTACAGCATCCTTCAAATCACTGGCACACTGGAATTCGAATATGAAGCCGATTTTTTAAAAAACGAGGATAAAATATGCTACCGTGCAGGTTTGAATCTCTTTGTTTGGAACCGAAAAACTGGGCAGACCATTCAAATGACCGATTTCAGAAAAGGCAATGAAAAGAAAGAAACACAACCCAGCGAACAGGACAAATGGTTGGAAACCGACAATCTGGCTTATATGAAAGT
>JBIKQC010000496.1:0-3672 GCA_044349855.1 Saprospira sp. | reverse complement strand
CTTTTTTAAGAAATTCCTGTTCAAAAATTCCATCTTTTCGATGCAAGGCAATCAGCAAAAAATTATCGTCAGGTTCAAAACGTTCCTTAAATTTAATAAAGAATTCAAAATCAGGATCACCTTTTGGAAAAAAATCATCGAAATTGAAACGGAATTCCAAACGATAAATGGCAAAAATTCCACCTGCAAGAGCTATTGAAAGAAAGGCAGCTATAACTAATCTGGGGTAACGTAAATTAAACATCTTTTTTTAGTTTAGAAGTTTTTCAAGCAAATTCAACTTCGAGAAACTACTCTAACAAACGATTCCTTAAAAAGTCTTGAAATTGGTCATTTATTTTAAAAAATTCAGTATTGAATATCAGCAATTAAATGATTAAGAACATTTTAAACCCAATATTTTATCTACTTGGGTCCAAATAACAAACTGCCGATTCTGACAATTGTTGCTCCTTCTTCTAAAGCGATCTCATAATCGCCGGACATTCCCATTGATATTTCTTCAAAATCATTCTTATCTCTAAAAAAGTCCTTTTTCAAACTATCAAATATTGTTTTTAATAATTTGAATTCAGCTCTTACTGCTGCTTTTTCATCTGTGAAGCTTGCCATGCCCATAACACCAATAATATTAATATTTTTAAATTTTTGATAATCTTCAGAAATAAGCATTTCTGTGGCTTCTTGATAATCCAAACCGAATTTAGACTCTTCTTTGGCAATATGAAATTGCAGAAGACAATTGATTACCCTATTGTTTTTTTTGGCCTGTCGGTCAATCTCATTAAGCAATTTTAAGCTGTCTACCGAATGTATCAGTGAGACAAAACCCGCTATATATTTAACCTTGTTGCTTTGCAGGTGCCCAATAAGATGCCAGGATATATCTTTGGGCAGAGTCTCATATTTATCTGCCATTTCCTGTACTTTATTCTCCCCGAAAATCCGTTGACCCGAATTATAAAGTTCCAAAAGAACATTTGCCGGTTTTGTTTTAGAAACTGCAACCAAAGTAACACTCTGTTTGAGCAGATCTTTGAAAATTTTAGTGTAACTTTCGCTATTTATCATAATTCCTAAGTTTTATTGAACAAAATTGCAGAAAATTTATTAAATTCGCAGCAATTCATACTTTTTAATAGTAATACTATCACAATCAAATTTAAGCTAATTATACTTATTCCAAATGGACAACTATAAGGTAGAGGTAAAGGTACAAAAAGATTCTTTTGAAGGCAAACCAATGAAGCGGCTATTTCGGCTTCTTTCTCTTGATCGAAAAGACATTTATCTGGTTATTGTTTATGCTATTTTGGCTGGTCTAATTGGATTATCATTACCACTTGGCATACAAGCAATTATAAATCTTATAGCCTTACAGCAACAGACAAGCTCATGGATTGTATTGAGTTTTATAGTTGCCGGAGGAACTGCAATCACAGGTTTTATGGTCCTGATGCAGGTAGTTATTATGGAAGCTTTGCAGCAAAGACTATTTGCGCGTACGGCTTTCGATTTTGCATACCGTTTTCCACGTTTAAAAATGGAAAATATTACTGATGAATATGCCCCGGAATTGGCAAACCGCTTTTTTGATACACTTAATATTCAAAAAGGCATTCCAAAAATAGTTATTGACCTTTCTGCCTCCAGTCTGCAAATATTTTTTGGCCTTTTACTTTTGGTGCTTTATCATCCATTTTTCGTTTTTTTCGGTTTAATACTTATTGTATTGCTTTTTGCTATTATTTACTTTAGCGGCGAAAGAGGATTGAAAGCAAGCCTTTCGGAATCGAAATATAAATACAAAGTAGTCTATTGGCTCGAGGAACTCGGCCGTACAATGGGCTCCTTCAAATTGGCCGGAAGAACACAGTTTCCACTTGAAAAGACTGACAAATTAGTAGAAGGATACCTGGAATACCGCCGAAAACACTTTAATATAATACATTTCCAAATTGCTTCAGCAATTGTACTGAAGTCTTTTGCGACCTTGGCCCTACTCATTGTCGGAGGCTTGCTTGTAATGGACAATCAAATGAATATCGGTCAATTTGTTGCTGCTGAAATCATTGTGATTATGGTTTTAAATGCCTTGGAAAAGATCGTATATACCATAGATGTAATTTTTGATGTGTTGACCGGAATTGAAAAAATGGGAAATGTTACAGATCTCGAATTGGAAGATGATGAAGGAATGGATTTCAAAGAAGTAGTTGGAAATAACGGTATGTCAATTGAAATAAGAGATCTCTCCTATCAGCCGGAGCCTTCGATGCCACCAATTCTAAAAGATATCAATATTGATATAGCGTCTGGGGAACGTGTTGCAATAACCGGATTCAATGCTTCAGGTAAAACCACTTTACTCAGAATTCTTTTGGGACTCTATGAAAACTATACAGGTTCAATTGTATATAATGGTATTCCCCGAAGAAATATCAATACAGCATCACTCCGCTCCTATATGGGCGACTATGTGAGTGAAGAACACCTTTTCAATGCAACACTCAAGGAAAATATCTGTATGGGCCAGAAAAATGTAAGCCTGCAGGATGTCATGGATGTCTGCAAACTTGTCCGTTTGGACAAATATGTACATCTTCTGCAAAAAGGTCTTGATACTGTTATCAGTTCTGAAGGCACAGAACTGCCGCAATCCATTATTAAAAAAGTACTATTGGCCCGCTGTATAGTTGACATGCCCCGTTTTGTAGCAACAGAGCCGCTTTTGAACAATATTGAAACTGATGACCAAAATGCTTTACTCAACCTGCTCTCAAACAGAAAATACCCTTGGACATTAGTTGCAGTAACCCGCAGTACTAAACTGGCTGCCGTTTGCGATAGGGTAATTGTTTTGGATAAGGGGGCTATTATCTTCAACGGAGCTTACAGGGAGCTCATGAATAAGCCCTATTTCTACAATATTTTTGACCATGCCCCTCTGACAGCCAAAACCTAATTTGGCAGCCTTATAATTTAGTCATTCACTTACCTCTTCATAAATCACAAATGTTAAACATATCTGATAAAGTAGTAAAATTTAAAAAGCTTGAGGAATTTGAATCCTGTAAAAAAATTCAAACACTTAATTTGCCTAGGAAACTTTCCTTGTGGCTAATTGGCTTTTTGGTTTTTTTTATCATAATACTATTGCTTCCCTGGACACAAACCATACAGTCCAAAGGAAAAATAACTACTTTAAGACCTGAATTTAGACCGCAAAGTATTTATCCGGTAATTCCGGGAGCAATTGAACAGTGGTACATCAGAGAAGGTGATACCGTACGTGCGGGTGACACACTGCTGCGCATTTCTGAAATAAAAACTGAATATTTTGATCCAAATCTGATTGAAAGAACCAAGGAACAGGTAGTTTCCAAAGAATTTTCTGTTAAAGCATACGAACAAAAGGCAGTTGCTTTGGAATCTCAAATTGTAGCTCTTCAGGAAGCCGAGAAATTAAAATTGGAACAGACAGAAAATAAAATAAAACAGGCCAAACTGAAAATTCAGTCCGACAGTATCGATATGCGTGCAGCAAAAGTTGCCAATGACATTGCAGCTTACCAATTTTTGCGCGCTGATACTATGTATAACAAAGGAGTTATTTCACTCACCAAATTGGAAGAAAAGCGGAATAAAATGCAGGAAACATCGGCAAAATTA
>JBIKQC010000495.1:0-3692 GCA_044349855.1 Saprospira sp. | reverse complement strand
TGCCGAAATAAACCTCAATAGAATGGATTTTTGAAAAGCGCCCCCAATCTTTTTCTATCGCTTCAAGCAACCCCGACAGTTCCCAGCTTTTGTAATCAGCTTTGATGACAATATTTCGGCTGTACATATCGCAGGCAGCTTTCAATTTTTCGGTAATATAAAAACAGTCAAGACTATCTGATTTTAACTGCAAATTTTCATCATATTGGCGCATTTGCTGAGCTATAAATAAAGCATCAGACTCTTTAAAAAATTGAAAATACGCTTCCTGTTCATCGCCCCTAAATTGGTTTTTATCTCTGAGTATCAGGTATTGTTTTTTTACAGTCTGCCATTGTTTCAGTTCATTGCGCTTTCTCAGCTCCGCCATCGTAAAACATTTCTGTTCCAAAATCTTTTCTTCAAAATGCAGCTGGGCAAGATAGCCGTTCATTAGTTCCAATAAATTGGATAGTAAGGTGTATATTCTTTGTTCCGAATACTTATCTTTGGAAAATATGATTTCAAAAGCATCTTTTTTATCTAATGTTTTGTCTTCAAAGTGAGGTGCGGATTTTAATATATAATCGAAAAGTATTGTTAAAGCTTCGTGTTTGTTGAAAAAGGGAGAATTTACATATTCCCGGAAGCGGCTTCGCTCTCTTGTGTTAAGTGAACGCAAAATGGATATAAGTTTAGAATCTTTCATCGGAAAGAAATTTTTATAAATTTATTTTCAATACAAAAATTAAAATATTAGAATATATAATCAAAGATGCATATAAATAAAGCATTTTTATAAAATATTAACGCAGAAAAAAATTAGAATGTGAATTATTTGTACTTTTTTTGATGGCTTCTTTATATACTTTTGTAATATGAGAATCTGAATAAGTTCTTCAGTCCTTCAAAAATGGTCGTCACAATTTCGGAACCCAAAATAAAGCTATCAGAATATGAATTGCAAAACAATATCCAACTTATTCCCGACCAATAGTCTGATTGCAGCACTGAAGCTGCTTTCGCTCTGTTTGTTGTTATCACTTTTTACAGAAAAGGCAGTTGCCTCCCACATCGTGGGGGCTGAAATGTATTATGATTGTCTTGGGTCCAATCAATACAGAGTTTATCTTGTCATTTACCGCGATTGCAACGGATTGGCCATGGGCAGCACACAGTCTGTATCTCTCAACAGCTGTGGTACTCCATCGGGTTCATCTCTAAGTTTGGTCGGCGGATATCCGCAGGATAAATCTCCAATCTGTTCCTCGGCAAATTCTGTTTGTACAGGCGGAGGAGCACCCGGAATTGATAAGTGGCTCTATCAGGGTATAGTAACTCTGCCGGCGGGTTGTAACAATATCAAAATCTCTTTTTCCTCTTGTTGTTGGTCAGGGGCAATTACCACCCTTTTGAATCCAAGTTCTCAGAATGTTTTTACAGAAATATTGATTGATAATACGGTAAGCAGCTGTAACAGCTCTCCCCGTTTTAGCAATGAACCCTTGTTTTATACCTGCCGTAATCAGCAAATGTTTAAAAGTTATAATGCACAGGATGTCAATGGAGATTCTTTACGTTATGTATTGGTAAACTGTCAGACTTCCTCAGGAAATTCTGTAACTTATGGAGCAGGTTATTCAGGAGTAAATCCCTTCAGTTCAGCAGGAATAAGTATTAATCCAGCTACCGGCGCTATTTCCTCAACACCAACTGCTTTGCAGAATGCTATTATTTGTGTTAGGGTGGACGAATACCGCAATGGTGTAAAAATTGGTGAACAGACAAGAGTAACACAGCTCAATATTCAAAACTGTACTGGCAATACACCTTTAGTCAGTCCAACAACTCTTATTAATTTTACACAAAATGCCTGTGTTGGCGCTTCACCTGTTTGTTTCGATGTCATAGCTTATTTACCCGGTACAGACAGTGTCTTTTTAAGTTGGGATAACAGCATTCCCGGTGCTAGTCTAACGCAGCAAAGAATCAGTGAAGACAGTATTCTTGCAACTTTTTGCTGGACACCCTCCACAGCAGGCACCCGTTATTTCACAATGACTGCAAATAATAATGCCTGTCCGGTTATCGGAAAAAATACTTTTACTTTTACACTTAATGCCGGAAATCAGAATCTGCCAATTACAGTCCAGAATGACACCGTAAGCTGCTTTGCCGGCAGTGACGGAGCACTTACAGCCTCTATTTCTTATGGAACAGCACCATATGCCTTTCTTTGGAATACGGGAGCAACAACTGATAACTTGAGCGGTCTTAGCCCCGGAACTTACAGCGTGAGTGCCGTGGATGCTAATGGTTGCAGTGGAAATTATGCCGCGCTGGTATTACAGCCATCAGCTGTAACAGCCACAATCAGTTCTCAAACAAATGTCTCCTGCAACGGCCAGTTCAACGGCTCTGCTACAGTTGCAGGCAATGGTGGTGCAGGGGCTTATTCTTATTTGTGGAGTAATGGAAGAACCACAAATATTAGTACAGGGATGGTTTCAATGACTTACTCTGCCACTGTTACTGATTTAAACGGATGTTATGACATAGCTTATGTAACCATCACTCAGCCTGCAGCACTCACGGTATCCATCCCATCTCAAAACAACATATCCTGCTTTGGTGGAACAGATGGTGGTGCCACTGCAATGGCCTTGGGTGGAACTGCACCTTATGCTTATGCTTGGGGAACTTCTCCAATGCAGAATATGCCCACAGTTGTCGGAATTCCGGTAGGTGCTTATTGTTTGACTGTGACGGATATGAATGGCTGTACAGCAACTAACTGTATAACATTGACACAGCCGTCTGCAATTACGGCCTCTGTGAGCAGTCAAAGCAATTCTACCTGCAATGGTACTGCAGATGCGGCTATGACAATTATGCCCAATGGAGGCTCCTCTCCATATTTATTTATCTGGAGCAACGGACAAACTACTGCGACTAATACCATGACCGGACTTTCTGCCGGAGTACACTGCGTAACTGTAATGGATGCCAATAACTGTACTGCACAGACCTGTGCCACAATAACACAGCCGTCTGCTATTAACATCAGTTTTATCTCTCAGAATAATGTGAGTTGTTTTGGAGTTAATAACGGCGCTGTAACCGCTGTTGCAAGCAATGGTGCAGGTGCTTTTACCTATCTTTGGAATAACGGTAATGCCATTCCAAATCTGATAAATTTACCTGCAGGACAGCATTGTGTAACTGTAGTTGATGCTAATAGTTGTATGGCAGATGCCTGTGTAACTATTTCAGAACCGTCTGCAATAACCTTATCTACCTCAGCTGTACAATTGGGCTGCGCACTTAATGATGGTCAGGTTTCCGCATCTGTCAGTGGAGGAGTGGGAATTTATACCTATATCTGGTCAGGAACCGGTGGATTCAATTCTAACACAGCGATTAATTCCGGACTTTTAGCCGGAACTTACAGCCTCACTGTTACAGATCAAAACGGTTGTACCGCAACAGATGTTCCTCAGGTGATCAATGCTGTAAATTTGAGTTTTGGAAGTGGAAGCTATCTTGTGGCTCCTGATTCAATACTTGATTTTTCAGTTCAGGTTCCGGCAGGTTCATTATCACATTATATATTGCAAAATCCGATACATGGTACTTTACAGCAACAATTTGGCGGAGATTATATTTATACTCCATCAAGTCCGGCAGAACTTTATGATACAACTGTTATTAGG
>JBIKQC010000067.1:0-13138 GCA_044349855.1 Saprospira sp. | reverse complement strand
AAATAGCGGAAAATCTTGGGAAATGTTAGGTACAAACCTTTCGATTCGTAAGGATATCAATGCTTGGGATTTTGATGTATCGCGTCTACTGCTAATGGACCAGTTTGATTTTGATCAGTTGGGCTTGGGGTTGGATGATTTGGTAGAAGGTTATGTACAGTCGCTGCTGTCGATGATAGCCATCGACCAAATGGCTCAATTGCTTGTGAGTAGTCGAGGCGCTTTCAACAAAAAGTTGTTTAAATCGCTCAATAATGATACTGCACTTTTGCAAGAAATGATGTGGTAAAAGTAAAAATTGGCAAAGAAAAAGCCATGCTCGATGAATATATCAGCAGCGGAAAATTGGAGGCTAATCAGGCTAAATACAAACAGGAAATCATCGATGCTGTTCGTTTGGGTAAACCTGCTATGACTATCAAAACCTATGATGCAATGGCAAAAACCGGTGCAGCAGAAAAGGGTAAAGTAACTAGAGTAGTTATTACCAGTGCAGTTTGGACTGTTGCCAAAACCGAATACGGTTTTCCATTACATAAATATCTTGACGTGGATCTCGCTACCACCGATGCTAACGGAAAATGCTGGTTGCTTATGTCCAAATCAGAAAACAGTATGAAGGCGGTGATGTTTATGGTGCTGATTATTTCAATTTCTGGGGTCTTCAGGATGAAATGAACTGTGCGAACACTACTAAGTAAGATTAAAGATTAAAAAATCAAAGAATAAACAAAGGGCTGTCCAAGATTTTGGGCAGCACTTTGTTTATCATTGACAAAGTGATCAGCGAAGGAATGGCTTTAACCTCCCGAAGCAGCACTCAATTGAGCCGTTGGCTTTAGCCTTCGATTAAATTGACAATAATAATTATTTTCTATTGAAATAATAATGTACCCCCAATTGTGGTGTTAATGCCCCTGAATTAAGGATGCCGATATATTGAAGGTCATAAGGTATGTTATCTATTTTTAGAATTTTCATATATGAAAATATATTTGAAAGGCCGAATTCCAATCCAATTTTTGGTCTTGGGAAGAGCAGAAAACCAGCAGATAAAGCACCATGGAAATTCAATCCTTTCGTGTCAAACTGCAAAGGGTCCCAAGATTTCCAAAAACTTATTCCGCTGCTGATGTCACTCCAAATCAGGAGTTTTCCCTCCATTCCAATCGGCAGTGCAAGGCGACAAAAAACATTTATCTGTTCGCTGCTGTGCCTATAAGAATTGGCCCTTCCACTAAAAGAGATTTTGCTTTCAATTCCCAATGCTAAGAGATTATTGAAAAAATAACCAACTTTTGGAGATATTCCTAAGTCTAAGACTTTTTGTGTGAATCCTGGAACAAATGTGGATGTATATCCTGCCAGAATAGCGCCTCCAGCAAAAAATCCCTTTCCTGCCTGTGCAGACAGATGAAAGCTGAGACAGAGCAGAATGCCCGGAATTAATAAATTTCGATACATAATTTGAAAAATTAGGGTGAATAATCATTTCGATAAACGAGAATAAAATTAAATAGGTTGGTGGTTTATTTAATGTTAATTTTAATACAGAATAGTAATTTTAAAGTCTAATCATATATTTTAGCTTTGAATTATTCATTGATGTTAATTAATTCCAAACGAGATGGCAGATTTTAAAGATAGCTTTCAGAAAATTGAAACATGGAATAGTAAAACAATTAAGACCGTTTTATCAGAAGCAGAACAAAATGCCGATCTGCTGGCCGCGATAACAGCACGTTATCAGGCATTGTTAAATTTAATTGACGGCAAAAATATTTCCGATATTTCAAAACTGCCGGTAAAACTCAATACCTCCAAAGTCCTGTTGAAATCTTGGGAACCTAATGCAATTAGTATCGAAATTTTGGAAAAAATTCCTTTGGAGGAAATTCAGCTCAAAAAGATAAAAGTATTTCCTGAATGGATAACCTATTTGAAAGGGCTTGAACGACTGCGTTTGCTGGAATGCAAAAATCTCAGTTTTCCGGAGACAATGCACCGAATGACTGCACTTTCAGAAATAATCTGCTACGATTGTCAATTAAAACAGGTGCCTGAACAATTCAGGGGGCTGACCGGTCTAAGAGTATTAAGTTTGACCAAGAATATAATTTCTGAAATTCCGGACTGGATTTCAGAATTGCCGCTTACAGAACTGGACCTGGCATTTAATAAAATCAGCAAAATATCTTCTTCTATCGGCGGTCTCAGTAATCTGAATAAGTTAAGTATTCAATATAATCTGGTTAGCAGTTTTCCTGAGGAAATTGGAAAGCTCCAAAAATTGGAATATATTGAAATTGGCGGAAATAAAAGGTTGTCTGCCTTGCCCGAAGCAATGTCTGCTTTAATAAACATGCAGTTTTTTAATATTTCCTCCTGTAATTTTACAGAGTTACCCGAAATTGTTAAGCAATATAAAAAGCTTAAAAATTTGGAAATTTCTTTGAATCCGATTGATGAAATTCCTGATTGGGTCGGGGATTTAAAAGAACTTAAAGTACTGGAATTGGCAAATACCTCAATAACGAAGCTTCCTGCCACACTTTTAAACTTGCCTGAGCTTTATTTATTGGATATAAGAGAAACAACACTGCGGTTGAAAGATACTTTCTCCTACTCAATGGATAAAGCTATTGTAAAGAGTTATTTAAAAAAGCTTTTCGCTAAAGAAGAAGATCCGATAGCTGTTTTATATAATGATCTTGAGTCTAGAGATGCCAATAAAATGGAAGCTGCACTTAAACAACTTAAGGCAGAGCCTAAGTTTTGGAACCGTGCAGAAAAAAGATATCTGAGTTTTATTCAAATCAGACTAAATAGTTCAAAGGCTACGCTATCAGACTTTGCAAAGGCTATGCTGACAGTAGAAGAAGAAGCTGTTTTAATGAAAACTGGTGTAAAAGATAAGCGTTTCATCAGTTTTCACTATTTCGATGCAGTAGAATCTAAACTGCTGATCGATTTTATCGGCGCTTTGGTAAATGGACTGATCAATGCTGAGGAGTTTTGTAAAAATGCTGCAGCAGCTAAAACTGAATCTGAACTAATAGATTACAGCCAAAAATTTTTGAGTACAATGAAAAAAGCCTTTACCGATGAAGCAGCCGTTAGCACGGAAGGTTGGTTTTCGCACCTTTATGCAGCATTTGCAGGTATGGATATTTTTAAAGTAATGTACGATCACAGCTCACTCGGGGATGATGTTAATTCTAAATTTTCCCGTGAATTTATGATCTATATCGGGGCTTTCAGTGCTCTGCATCAAGTCGATTTTGATGTTTTTCAATCAGATGCACCCAATCTGACTGAAGTATTTTGGATGCTACCCTTTATTCCCAGAACAATATGGGGTGATACTGACCCCGAAATGCCTAAGTCGATTCTATCATTTCAACGAAGTGCTCAGATGAAAATTGGTGATTTTGGCAACTGGGAAACCTTCAGCAGCAAATAGTAAAAACAAAACCCCCGAATCGCTAAATTCGAGGGTTTTGTTCAATTGATTAGCAGAAAAACTATCTATTAAAATAATAATTCAAGCCAAAATAAAAACCCAGAGTACTGATATTAAAAATTTGAACCTGAGTAGATTTTACTTTAATATCATTGTCATTGGCATCAGTTTCTGTAGTAGCCGTCAGCGCTAAAATATTGCCCAAACCTGCTTCCAAACCAATTTTAGGAGTAGGGAAGAACAGAATACCGGGAGCTATGCCGACAGAGATCTGAGAAATAGGATCACTTTTAAAAGAAATTGAACCTGTTTCGCTTTTACCATTCGTGGCTGAAAAGCCAAGATTTAAATCTCCTGTGAAAGCAAATTTGCCCTCATCGCCCAAAGGCAGTGCGTAACGGCCAAAAACACCGACAGAAAGCGTATTGCTGCTCGATTTTGTAACTACAGAACCATTCGTTTTACCACTATTACCGGCAAAGCCAAACTGAATGCCCGCTGCAATATTATCTGTGAAATAATACCCAATGCGGGGTGTAACGTTAAAGCTGGATGAGGTGGGGCCTTTGGTGGTGTTGGAGCCGTTCTGATAGTTGGTTCCGCCCATTGTAAATCCAAGGCTTCCGCCTGCAAAAAGTCCTTTACCAACCTGAGCCTGAGCTGTAGTAGCAAGCCCTATGATTAGTGCTGTCATCTTCATAAATAGTTTCATACTTTGTGTGTTTTTACATTATTAAAAAAATATTTACTAAATAGCCAATATGCCAATTAGCTTTCTGCATTTGTAACAATGTAAATGTATGCTATTTAAAATAAATAAAAAATGATTAAACCCCACCCCTTTTGTGATAGGTATGTTGTACTTCTTTGAATTTAGAATTATTGAATCATGATTTCAGAAATGCAAGGATCTTGACCATCGCTAAGGTATCCAATCCGCAATATTCAAGCAGTTGTCTTCTGAGCAGTTCCGGACTTAAATCGCCTAGACTGTCGTTGAGATAACGATACCAGAGAATGGCTGCCAACATGCCGTCGGCAATATCCAAATCGGCATAAGAGCCTTCATCCGGAAGGAGGACAGGCAGCACGGTTTTTATACTGGATCTTCCTTTGAAGCCCGGGTGCAGATAAATTCCGGCATCCTGATTAAAGACTTTTTCCATATCGACGGTACGCTCGTTGATACTTTCCAAAAGCGGGCCGTATTCCGGGTAAAGTTCAGCCATTTCACGATTTCTGGCTTTTTCAAAACTGTCGTGCCAAACCAGAAAAGTTCCGCCTTCTAAGGGCACCTGAGAAGAAAGTGCGGCCAATAGGGCAGGAGTGGGATATTCTTTTCCTTTAGGTAAAAATTCAAAATGCTGCGCTTTGTCACCTGCTTCCTTTATAATATCTAAACTGTATTGAAATACTACATGCTGAAAAGGTTTGCTGTTTGGATATACAGGAATACTCGATGTTATTGCTTCGTAGTCTATAAAATACAGCGGGTATCTCAGTTTTTCGAGCCATATTTTCAATGCTTCTTTATTGATAATGGGCTCATTTGATTTTGAAAGTAAAATCTGCAGCTTTTGCTGTTCTGTAATGATGTAACTTTCAGGTATATCTTCTAATTCGCGGATATTTTCTCCCAATAATTTTTTGTACCCTTCTTTGTCGATTCCCTTAAATTCCGAAACTGAACCAATTGGATTTGGGTGAAAGCGTTTGAGAGCAAGACAGTCCCGGTTATTGCACTGATGTCCTTCGGGATAAAGCATAAACAGCGGCTTTTTTGCATATTCAATAGCTTCTGCCACTTTTTTGCCAACTTTAAAGAGTATCTTTTTTACTTTTGAAGTTACATCGCTGACGCAGAGAAACTGTTCGCATTCAATTTCTCCGCCGGTATAGATATAATCGGGATTGATAAAGATGGCAAATACTTTTGTGATGGGCTCTCCGGCCTGTTTTAATACATGGTACATAAAGGCGAGGTCCCAAAGTTTGTGGCTTTTGAAGGCACGGGAATTAAAGACCTCGTAAATGGCAGTCTTGCCCTCAGATTCATAATGTTCGTAAAAATCAATTTTTACTTTCAGTGTCTCAGTTTCGATCTCTTTTTGAACCTCAAATTTTCTGCCCACTTTTTTTTGTAAAAGTTTCTGCGCCTGCAGTTCAATAGCCGATTTCTGTTCAATAAAATACTGCTGCATACTGTCTATGCTGTCTGCTTCTTCAATAGTTTCGTTCATCCGAAGCCAATAGCGTTCTTTGCATTGCCCGAATTCACGGAAAAGAAATTTTGTGAGTTTATGCAGCATTGTATTAAGATAAATATTTGAGGATAGAATATTGTGTATATTATTTATTGATCATTTTCCTTGATTCTTCAGCTTTAAAAAATCTGTCTATGAGCTGGAAAAATTTATTAAGCGTTTCGGCAGACATTTCAACCTGTATATTTGTCAATTTGCCTTTCAATTGTAGGTATTCGTTGAAAATATCATTAATTATTTTTTTCTCAACATCTGTTCTTTTTACAATTTGGGCGATAATTATTTCGTTATTCATTTCTTCATCTCTAATGAAAATATTATAGCGTCGGCGCAGATGAGCTCTAAAAAGCTGCATCAGTTTTTCAAAAATCACCTTGTGGTTTTGCTGTTGGAAATAAAGTCTACCGATTGTATTTACAAATTCGAGAGAGGTGTTTCTGTTGTCTTCTATAACAGGAATATTTTGCTGACGGCGTTTTGCGCCAAAAAGCGCATAGAGAAAGGCGAGTATCAGCAGTAGAATCCAAGCCCAGGTAAGCGCAGGTTCTGAGAAAATAAATTCTAAGGGTGTTTTAGGCTTATCAAAACGTTTTTCCGGCTTTTCCATTTTGCCGTAATCAGGCTTTGTACTCACTTTGTCCCAAATCCAGGTTTTTGCTTTGAAATGGGAGAGCACATTATTTAAATACTCAAATCCGGCCTCATTATTTTTACTGAGATAGAGATTTGTAAAAAGCAATGGATTGGTATGCCAGTAAATATAGCCTTTGCCTACATTTGCGCGTATGAAATTCGTATATTTGGCCTCTTTATATTTCTTATTGCTAAAACTGCCAATTTTTACAAATGGTGGGCAGAGATTGTATGTCGGGAGATAGGACCAATTGTATTCGGAAGTATCTTTTGTGCCGCTTTTAAAAGCAAAATTGTAGGGCTTATTTTTAAAATTTGGATGAGTGAAACTGCATTCAATCTTATTTGAAAGGCTTATTGAAAGTTGATTGTATATAATATCGCTTAGGCAGTTGTCCGCATCAATAAAACATTGAAGTAATGAGTCCGGTACGCTATGGCTGATGATAAACACTTCGCCACCTTTTTTTGCGAAATTGTAGATAGTTTCAGCCGTTTTTTTACTGTAATAAGGGTAGTTACCTGCATATAAATAGGCTTTACCATGGATATCTTCCTCTGTACTTAATTTACTGTCAAAATCAGGACCGTCAATTCGACCCCAGCTATAGTTGCTTTTCAATAATTCCTGTAACAATGAAAAGTCGTAGGGCTGTTTTTTGTCATGCTCCAATTTAGGCGTCCACTCAAATTTATCAGCTTTGAGCTGCATACCCAAAACAAAAGCAACCAGCCCAACAATAAGTACAGCTGCAAAGAGGAATATGGCGAATTTATTTTTCTGCATCTTGACGCTGTGTTGAGGTTAGAGCCTGTTTTTCAGTTTTCGAGAGCAGGTTTTTAAATAATGGCGTCACCGCTTCGAAGTCATTTGAGCTGAAGCTGCCATTTTCATTGAACCAGACATACTCATATATACCTGTACATGTTCTAAACTCTTCGTAGAATGGGTTGTTTTTCATTTCACGTAAATAGCTGCCATTTGTTTTGTCTTTTTTCCAAATAATATTTCCGGAAAGTGAAAGCGCTTTTAAAATACTGAGATAATATAACCTGACCGCTAATCTCAAATCACTCAAAGCAATGGCATCATTCAGGAATGAATTCACATTGACGTCATGAAGATTTTCCTCCAAATTTTCCAGGGTGTAAACTTTATCTTTTACAATTTTGCGATTTCCGAAAATAGTGCCGCCTGCAATCAATTTGTAACCAATTATAACCAAAATAAGAATGACAACAGCAAAAAGGCTGTATTTCAAGAGTTCCTGCATAGTAGGAGACAGCAGGGGTGCCTTGTCTTTCTTTTCGGGGGTTTTAATTTCCTCTTCCTTTTTCGGTTCTTCCTTTTTCTCTTTTATTTTTTCCTTGCTGTAATCGTATTGGTCTGCGCTTTTCTGCCATTTCGATTTGTTGATTTTATTTTCAGGGTCAATTTTTTCCAATAGGAAATCCTCCTGATCCTGAGCAGAAATGGGGGATGCAGCAAGCAGCATCAGCATCCAAAACAAGACTGCACTGTTTAAAAAAAAATAATTATAAAATACTCCGTGCATTGTCTTCAATTATTTAAGTTCACATACATGTTAATAATTCCTGCAGTAATTAATAAAGCAGATTTTTGTTTTCTTCTTTATCCATACCGTAACTTTGTTTTTTTACACCCACCCTTTCTATCTGTTCAAAAAGCTCGCTCGCTACTCTCGTTTCTTTAAAACTGAATTGGGCAATACTTAAGGTAGAAAATACCAAAGGAAATAAAAAGGTTATGACAAAGGCTTGTATAAAAAGGTAGAAAGCCAGATTAAACTGTTCTGCATCGGCTTGGCTGAATGGCAGCAGGGTTAGGAAAATTTCATTGAAAAATCCCAAAATTGGCGCTGTTATCAGGAAAAGAAAAACATAACACATGAGTGTCATTACAATATAAGCCCCCATCATCGTTGACCAGTTTCCGGCCAAATAACGGAAGGTTTTAATAAAACCGCCCAATAAATTGCCTCCTTCGTTGAAAATAGTACTGAGCCAAAGTATCAGCAATGGAAATACAAATATAATATAGATTAATATTAACCCTTCGTTATTGTCGAAAATCAAAAGTGCATTGATGAATCCTGAAATGACAATTGTAGAAACAGCTGTTTGTATATAATAGCCGGCTCTGTGTTTTTGTTTATTGGCAAAATAGGCTATTCGGAATAAGGTAAAATAAGAAATGATTGCCACAATAGACAGATTCATAATCCATTGCACATTAAAATTAGACAGGAGTAAAAGTTGGGCAACATTTGTAACAGTATTGCTCAATGCTTCGAAGAAAAATAGAAAACCGAAGTTTGTTGAAAAATTCAAATCAATGCCTAACAACATTATTGCGGCAGTATAAACAAGAGCAATAATTGCAGAAAGTATTGCCAGAGCTTTCAGCTGTTTTCTGTAAAAAGTGAAGGCATCGGTGAAAATCTGACCACTATTTTTTATGCTGTTAAATTCAATATGCACCTTTTTTACAGAGGGCAGATTTACCTCGCGAAGATTTGCAGTGAAACCCCGTTTTGCTTTTAACCAAGGATAAATAACAAAATATCCGATCATGAAAGCGAATGATGCCAGAATAAGAAGGGCCCTGACAAGGTAAGAAGTATCGCTGTATCGGGTAATAAAACTTTCGATAAAGCCTGCCATGACTATGAGCGGCACAATAGTGAGGTATATAAGCAATGCCCTTCTTGCCGACAGCTGCAGACCCTGCAGTCGGGTATAGGTTCCGGGAAAGAGCAGCCCCTTCCCAAGGTGAATGCCGGCAGCCCCTGCTATGACAATACTCGATATTTCGATAGCGCCATGCAGCCAAATGCTCAGTATGGAGTCCAAATAAACGCCATGCTGAAAAAAGAGGTATTGAAAAGCACCAACCATAATGCCATTATACAGCAGTATGTATATCGCCCCGCCGCCAAAGACAAGACCCAATATAAAGGTAACAAAGGCAACCCGAAGATTATTGAAAGTAATTTGAAGAAACATCGAGGCCTGATTCGGATCCTGATAGACCGACATGGGATTGCCATTTTCAATATTATTGATCGTCATTTCCACATAAGAGTCGCCCAAGATTACCCTTGGGAAATCCGGGTTCATGACTGATGAAAATACCCCGATACTGATAGCCAGCATGAAAATGATAAAGCTCAGCAGAAGATCGAATCGTGATTCGAAAAGGATTTGAGGTACATCATCTCTCCAAAATTGCCAAAATCGTTTGAGTCGGCTTTTTCTGTTTCGATAGATATCGTAAAAAACCCGTTGAGCCAGATTGTTGAGGTAAACCCGTACGGAGCGGTTGGGATAAAAGCTGCGGGAATAGGAGAGGTCATCGGTAATTTCCATGAACAGATTGCTCAGCTCTTCCGGATCTTTTTTGCTCTCCTTCAGAATCTGTTCAAATTTTGACCATTTTTCTTTATTCTGCTCAATGAAATTAGTTTCGCGCATATCAGTGTTGGGACTGAGACTGCCTTTTATAGAACAATTTGGAAAATGGCAGCCTTCAAACTACAAAATACTAACTTTGACTTTTTTTTAATAGGGAAGCCACTTTTATTTTACAAATTTCAGTTATCTTGCCATTGGAACAGGATATTTTTATGAAAAATATAGAAATCACAACAGCTCAGAAAGTAATTATTCAATACGAACTTGCAACGGTAGGAAACCGCTTTGCGGCTTTTTTTATTGATATGCTGGTATGGATTGGTATGCTGATCATTTTGAGTTTGATTGCCAATCGGGTATTCAAAAGCAATATGATCGGGTTTGAATACTATCTCTATTTTGTCATTTTACCAACAGTGCTTTTTTACACTTTGGTCAGTGAGATTTTACTCGACGGGCAAACTATCGGAAAAAAAGCAATAGGTCTGAAAGTGGTGAAATTGAACGGCGATCCGGCTGCAGCATTTGATTATATAATTCGTTGGGCCTTTCGTTTTGTCGATATTTGGATGTCGGCAGGTGCAGTTGCAGCGCTGCTTATCAGTTCCTCTACTTATAATCAGCGATTGGGCTGTCTTTTGTCGGGTACAACTGTTATCCGCAAAATTTCTACCCGCAGTTTCAAACTTGAAGATATTCTCAAAATCAATTCAAGAGAATCTTATGTACCTGTTTTTCCCCAGGTTACAAAACTGAGCGAGGGAGACATGTTATTTGTCAAAAAAGTTATGGAAAGGGCCCGTAAATACAAAAATGATGCTCATCAAACCGCCCTGCTACAGCTTGCTGAAAAAATTGCCGACCTTTTGGAAGTAAAAGCCCCAAAGGATAGCATGAAGTTTCTAAAAACTATACTCTCTGATTATATCGTCCTCACAAGATAAGACTAAATAATTAGGTATTTCTTTTCTAAGTAAGTGCGCAAAACATGCAAAGGTTCCTCAACTTTTATTACTTTTGCTTAGTAATTAAACTAAGTAAAAATTAAGATATTGGATTTGCTGCAGCAATTCCGAAGCAAATACCTTTTCGAATAATTTATGGCCTATTCTTATGAACATCCCCGTCCATCTGTCACTGTCGATTGTGTAGTGTTTGGTTTAGGAGACAGTTATGATCTTCGTGTACTGCTTATAGAACGTGCTTTGGATCCTTATCAGGGCTTTTGGGCCCTTCCGGGTGGTTTTGTGCGTTTGGAGGAAGGCCTCGAAGCGGCCGCCCGACGTGAACTGCATGAAGAAACAGGTGTTAGGGATGTCTTTATTGAACAGCTTTATACCTTTGGTTCACTAGATCGCGACCCTCGTGGCCGGGTGATCAGTGTTGCTTATTATGCGCTGGTCAACCTGTCAGAACACCCTGTTAAAGCAAGTTCCGATGCCAAACACGCAGAATGGTTCAAAATTGACGAATTGCCTGAACTGGCTTTCGATCATAAAGAAATTTTGGAAAAAGCAATTGAACGTCTGAGGGCAAAAGTACTTTATAAACCGATCGGTTTTGAATTGCTGCCCGAGAAATTTACGCTCACCGACCTTCAGAAATTGTATGAGACTATCTTGGGTCAAAAACTGAATCGTAGAAATTTTAGGTCCAAAATCCTGAAAATGGACCTGCTGGAGGAGTTGGAAAAACAGACAAATGTAGCTCACAGACCTGCTTTGCTATATAAATTCAATAAGGAAAAGTATGAGGAATTGAGCCTAAGGGAAGGGGAATTTATTTTTGAAATCCGTTTTCAGCCCAGAGATGGACGCGACGAAAATGAGGTGGAATAGTCCATGAAAAAACTGCTGCTTCTGATCCTCCTGCCTGCTTTACTTTCTGCGCAGGACAACCATTACAATACACAACAGTTTGGTGCAAGAGCCAGTCTTTTGGGTGGAGCTGTAGTTGGCGGGATTGAAGATAACAGTGCCATGTATTACAATCCAGCAGCCTATGTTTTTTTGGAGGAAAAAACGGTTTCGCTGAATACCACTGTGTATCGTGCGGAATTTATGACCCTGAAAAATGGATTGGGTACTGATCAGAAATCTGCTTCAAAACGGATCATCACTTTTCCGCAGGCACTCTCTTCTTTATTGACACACAATGCTGAAAAAAAATACCGATTTGGATTTATTGCCATCACAAGGCATCATGCTCACAGTGATTACAGTCAAAGAGTAAGCTATTTTTCCGATTTTATACCCGGCATTGCTGGAGAAGAACTATTTACCGGCCAATTGGATCTGCAGAATAATGTCACAGAATATTGGGCAGGACTTTGCGGCTCCTTTAAACTCTCTGAAAAATTCAGCCTTGGCTTTACCCCTTTTTTAAGCTATCGCAATCAGCGTTATTTGTACAGTCTCAGTTCCATATTGAGCAGTGCCGACAGTATTTCGGGGCAGGACCTTGCTCATCAGCGTTATATGGATGCTATGCGTCAGAATACCATCAGATTTTTTCTAAAGGCAGGAATACATTACCGACATAAAGGCTGGCATTTTGGGTTAACAATAACTTCTCCGTCCATAGGTATTTGGGGAGAAGCAAGAACAGACCGAAATATTACATTTTTTGGAATTGGCAGTAACCCGGATGTGATTTACGACGACAGACAATGGTTTATTAAAGGGCGCTCTAAACAGCCAATTTCCGTTGCTATAGGCCTTTTGAAAAAAACAAAAAATTTCAGCATAGCCTTTTCTGCCGAATATTTTGCAGCTGTTAAAGAGTACAACATGGCTGAAGGGGAGCTGCGGGAAGTTGCAAGACCCTTATATCTTAATAATGGACCAATAGATTTTGTGGGCTTCAAAACATCTGCCGACCAGGTTTTGAACTTAGCTCTGGGTGCTGAGTTTAAACTGTCCGAAAAACTGCAGCTGCACAGCAGTCTTTGTACCGATTTTGCTACTCAAAATGAGCGCAATGTTATTAATATTGATAATTTTTCCGGCCCCAGACTCGCTAATCCGCTTAGTGATCTCTACCATGCTTCTTTGGGGTTGAGTATGAAAAAACGGCAGGCAATAATGACCGTTGGCACTACCTATACCTTTGGTAAAGCCAATAATGTGATGCAGCAAGCAAATTTTACTGCAGCATCCTACCCCAACCATCTGTGGGGAGATGCAAGTCCGACTGCTACGCTGATTCAGCATACTATAACTCTGGTTTTGGGTTATACATATTATTTTGATCTAATGGACTGATAAAATGAAAGCACTGCTTGTTTTAAATTTACAGAATGATTTCAGTGCCTTTGGCAATATGCCTATTCCCGACACTGATG
>JBIKQC010000494.1:0-3705 GCA_044349855.1 Saprospira sp. | reverse complement strand
ACTGATGAATGCGCTCATAGAAATGAACAGCATAAGACAGGAATATACCGATAAGATCGCCAAAGCACGTTCTGACAGGTTCAGTACCATGTCATCAATATATGATGCAGAGGGCTCAGTTTCTAAACTTAAAAATCAGCAGACCAATTACGAAAGCCGGAATCAGTATTATTTCATCACTGCTCCTCAGGATGGCATTGTATCAAAGATTTATAAAAAAGGTCTAGGGGAGATCATAAAAGAAGGGGAAGAAATACTGAGCATAATGCCACTAAACGCTCAGCTTGCAGTCGAAATGCTTGTACGTCCGATGGACTATCCCCTATTAAAAATTGGATTGCCGGTAATATTTACTTTTGACGGGTGGCCTGCTTTCGTTTTCGCAGGTTGGCCAGATGGTGCAGTAGGTACATTCAGCGGACATATATTTGCCATAGACAATGTGACAGATGAAAACAATCTTTTCAGGGTTTATGTAGAACCAGACACCAATTATATTCATAAAATATGGCCAACCGGTCTGCGTGTCGGCACAGGAGCCTATGGCAGGATTATCATGAATGATGTTCCCCTATGGTATGAAGTATGGAGACAGCTCAACGGCTTCCCGCCAGATTTTTACGATGAGTCAAAAGCGCACGGACCTAAAATGAAAGCTGCAATTAAAAAGCTGGCCAAATAATTGAAAATTTTAGCATGAGCAATATAAAGTATATCATTTTAGCAATGTTTATCAGTCTTATTTCTGTCACCGCACAGAAAAAGACTATGAGTTATGAAGCCTATCTCGAACAGGTATTGGCCAAACACCCTATTGCCGCTCAAATAAGACTTGCCGAACAGCGGGCCGAGCTGCAGATGATGCATGCCCGGGGTCAAAATGACCCTGAATTGAACAGTGGTTGGAACTACAAACAGTTTGACGGCAAAAACTATTACAATTTATTCGATGCTTACCTCAGAATTCCTACAATAATCGGAATTGATGTATTAACCGGTTATCAGTATGCTGATGGTTTTTATCTGAATGATGCTGATAAACTGCCTTCTGCAGGTCAAGCTTTTTTGGGTTTCAGTCTGCCTGTCGGTCAGGGACTATGGAATAATGAGCGGCAAACAGCCATAAGACAAGCAAAAGTGCTTAAAAATGCTGCTCAGTCTGAAATAAAATCCTCTATAAATAATTTGCTTTATGAATCGGCAAAACACTATTGGGAATGGACGCTGGCCTACAACAGCAGTCTTGCCTGGCTAAGAGCGTTGGATCTTGCAAAAGGACAGTTTGAAATCATCAAAAACAGCTATAAGCAGGGTGATGTGCCTGCTATTGATACATTGAAAGCTTTTATTCTCATACAGGACTTTGAAATTGAGCGGAATGACGCAGAAATGACTATGAGAAAAGCCCGTTGGCAAGCCGAAAACTATCTCTGGGTGAACGATACACTACCTATATCGCTGAATGACGACATTATTCCAATTTTATTGGATTCAATTGAAATAAAACCGTTTGAGAACTCAGAATTAATTTCCCGTTTGGACAATCTTGAAAATCATCCTGATCTTCAGCTTTATAACTTTCAGTTACAGGCGCTTGAATTGGAAGAGCGCTTCAAAAACACTAAGTTGCTGCCAAAAGCAGAATTAAAATATAATCTTTTGGCGACC
Source organism: Saprospira sp. (assembly GCA_044349855.1). Lineage (GTDB taxonomy): Bacteria > Bacteroidota > Bacteroidia > Chitinophagales > Saprospiraceae > Saprospira. The sequence continues at coordinate 2,037 of JBIKQC010000494.1, read as the reverse complement.
AATCATGTCAATTTCTTTCAAGGGGTAGGCATGTCAGCTTTTAATGAGCAGTATAAATTGGGCTTCAAATTTCAATATCCTATTCTGATAAGAAAAGAGAGAGCCGACCTTGCCCTGAACCGACTGAAACAACAGGAAACAACTTTCAAGATGCGCTTTAAAACACAGGAATTATCCTCAAAATTGCGCACTTATTTCAATCAGGTAGAAACTTATGGAACACAGGTTGGCAGAATTGATGCTATGATAAATAATTACTCAGCATTGATTGATGCGGAGCGCGTGAAATTCAGTCTTGGCGAATCAGATCTTTTTATTGTGAATACCCGAGAAGTTCAATACATTGACGCTCAGCAAAAAAAATACAAAACTATTGTTAAGTACCTGGAATCAAAAACAGCATGGATTTGGGCTACGGCTCAATTTTGATTACTTCACAAATAAAAAATATATGAATAAATTGAGCATCTGATAAATAGTTTTTTTAAAAATTATCATAAAAAATGAATATTGAATACTTTCGTGAATACTGCCTTTCCAAACCTGAAACGATAGAATGTCTGCCATTTGACGAAAATACCTTGGCATTTAAAGTAGCCGGTAAATTGTTTGCATTGACCGACCTTTTGGAACCCGAATTTAAGGTCAATTTGAAATCTGATCCCGAAAAGGCGTTGGAACTTCGCGAAAAATATGATGATGTGCAGCCGGGCTATCATATGAATAAAAAACATTGGAACACCGTAATGTTTGAGGGCAGTATAAATGATAAAATACTGCGTATGATGATTGATGAATCCTATGAATTAGTAGTTAAATCTCTAAAAAAAGCAGATCGGGATAGAATTTTAAACCAATTGGCAACAGATAACAAAAAAGACCAATAACATCATAATTTAAAAGGAATATAGTATCTTGCAGGCTTATAAATACAGCTCTGTCAATAAGAATATATACCCTTATGAATAATTCATCCAAACAAAAACCGAACAGCGGCAGCCAAGACAATGGCGGAAAAATTCCATTCATCAGTGCGCTAAGGCCTGTTGAAATGATCGGCATTGCGCTGCTTGTTTTGGCAGCGATGATGTTCGGCCTATCCAAATGCAGCGGTGACAAAAAGTCAGGGCCAAAAACTACTGTTTCAAATTCAGACAGTTCAGGAAATTCAGGACAGGTTCATGTTGTTTCAGAAAATGATGAAAAAGTAAATGCCCTTCGCAGAAGATTATATGTGACAATGGACAGTCTGAAAATGAGAAAAGAACCAAATAAAGACAGTGAACTCATCAAATTGCTCAACTATGGCGATGAACTTATCGATATGGGTGAATATCAGAATGAACAGTCTATTCGTATTTCGGCCGATTATGTAGCCACAGAGCCATGGATAAAAATTAGAACCAAGGAAGGTATAACAGCTTGGGTTTTTGGTGCTGGTGTAAGAACCTATCCCAAAAAACGTCCTATACAAAAAGAAAAGCCAACGGTAAAAGAAGAAGAAAAACCTGCTAAAGAATCTGCTAAAACCGGAACATCGGACAGCAAAACCACAGGAAAAACAACCACAGGAAAAACAACCGACAGCAAAACTAAAACCCGCTAATCTATTACTGTTTTTCTGATGAAAATCTACCGAGATTTAAACGCCATTCCGGAGTTTAAAAATACTGTTATTACAATTGGTTCCTTTGATGGTGTACATCCGGGGCATAGACATATCATCGAACAGATGAAGTCCTATGCTCACCATATTAATGGAGAAACCCTCCTTGTCACTTTCTATCCACACCCAAGAATTGCCCTTGCCGAACAAAAAGGAGTTGATCCGGGTATGAAGTTACTTTGCCAACTCGATGAAAAGGCGGCTCATTTGGAACAGTGCGGCATGAATAATTTAGTGGTAGTTCCATTCACAAAAAACTTCTCCGAACAGAGTCCCGACGAATATATCGAAGATTTTCTAGTCAGATATTTTCATCCAAAAGTTATTGTCATCGGTTATGACCATCGTTTCGGCAAAGGAAGAATCGGAGA
>JBIKQC010000364.1:0-5216 GCA_044349855.1 Saprospira sp. | reverse complement strand
GGAGTTTTTTGGGGTGAAGAAATAGTTACCCCTATTTCAAAACCCAAAAAACGAGTAAGTGCTTAGTTTCACAGCAATTTAGGCTTGGAATAGAATTTCTAATGACGGATTTGGGTTAAATATCGATCAAGTACAAAATCGTTTCGTTACACGTTCCTGCGGTTCACGGAGCTCCGGTTCTTTGCGTTAAAATGTAGATCAAGTACAATCTTTTATCTTTTATCTTTTATCATTCCTCTTTCCTCTTTCATCTATGATTGCATATTTTATCCCCGGATTAGGCACCGACTACCGAATTTTTCAAAAAATTGTGCCGCTGCTTCCTTTTGAGGAGGTTGTTTATCTCGATTTTAGAGATGACCTAATCCGAAAAGGCGAGGGCATGGCTGATTATGCAAAAAGACTACTGGAAGAACTCAAACCCAAAGAGACTGAAACTACAGTTATAATCGGACTTTCCTTGGGTGGAATGTTGGCCTGTGAATTGGCAAAACTGATACCAAACAGTAAACTTATTCTCATTTCAACGATCAAAATAAATAAGGAATCACCTGCAATTTTTGCCATTGCCAGGAAATTTCCGATTTATCATTTTGTCCCTACCTGGTTTAGCCGCAATATGGTGCCGATTATCAGTCGAATAGCAAGAGTGACAGATAAAGCAGGATACCATTTGTACCGTGCAATGCTGAAGGGCTGGTCAACGCAAAAATTCCGTTGGGCACGACATGCAGCAGTAAATTGGAAGAATACTGAATTGCCTGCCCGTTTTCTGCATATTCATGGCACAAGGGACCATATATTTCCGCATAAACGCATTTCCGGTTTTAAGGTTATTAAAGGCGGTTCACATTATATGGTGATGGATAGGGCAGATGAGATTGCCGAAATAATAAATGATGAGTTGACTATAATGGAGTAAGGCTTATAAGACGTTTTTAAATTACCTGAAATGACTTTGTGATAAACAGAAAGTCATTTCAGGTTTCTTTTATTGTAAAATCGAAAAAAAAAATTGATATTTGATGGTTAATGCAGCATGTAGTCTATACTTTATTTGCTTTAGGCTAATGTGCCGATAACTCTACTAATTATTAAAATTTAATACTATGTCTGATAAAAAAGTGGTAGCGCCAATCATGTCTGAATTGGTATCAGCAGGCAAAGAACCTGATATTCTTTTTTGGGTTGGCTGTGCCGGCAGTTTCGATGACCGTGCAAAAAAGGTAACGGTTGCTTTTACAAAAATTCTGAATGCCGTCGGTATCAATTTCGCCATTTTGGGCAATGAAGAACGTTGTACGGGAGATCCCGCACGTCGAGCAGGCAATGAATTTCTTTTCCAGATGACAGCGCAGCAAAACATAATGACATTGCAGATGTACAATGTCAAAAAGATTGTCACTGCCTGTCCGCATTGTTACAACATACTCAAAAATGAATACCCTATTTTGGGACTCAATAAAGTGGAAGTTATACATCATTCAGAACTGCTTCAGCAACTTATCAATGAGGGCAAACTGAAAGTGGATGGCGGAGAATTTAAAGGTAAATCGATTACCTATCACGATTCCTGTTTCTTGGGCCGTGCCAATGATGTTTATGAAGCTCCCCGCGATGTATTGGAATCTCTTGACGCTAATCTTCATGAAATGAAACGTGCTAAATCGAACGGTTTATGCTGTGGGGCAGGTGGTGCTCAGATGTTCAAAGAAGATGAAAAAGGCAACAAGCGTATCAATGAGGAGCGCGCTGCTGAGGTGATCGGCACCGGTGCTGAAATCGTTGCGGCCAACTGTCCTTTCTGTATCACGATGCTTCAGGACGGATTGAAACCCGAAAATGACAAAAGAAAAGCACCAATTATGGTTTTGGATTTATCAGAGATGATTGTGCAGGCGAATAAACTTTAATAAAGTTGTTAGTTGTTCGTTGAAAGTTGTTTGTTTTTATAAAGACATACGCAAATATTAGAGATCAGACTCGCACATTGTAATACAGTTGTTTGTTTTTTGTTGTTAATTTTTTTAATACGACCTGCTTAAATTTTAGAGATGGGCAATTCGCACATCCGCATATCCGCACATCCGCACATTATATCAATATGAAAAATATACTAATTCTCAACGGCCCTAATCTAAATCTTTTGGGCAAGCGGGAACCTGAAATCTACGGCAATACCGATTTTGAACATTATATCGATTACCTGACCCGTTGGGTGGATGCACAGCCTAAAAAGGACGAGATCCATATCCATTATTTTCAGAGCAATATTGAAGGTGTCCTTATTGATAAGCTTCACGAAGTAGGTTTCAGCTATCATGGCGTTATCTTTAATGCCGGAGCCTATGCCCACACTTCTATAGCACTGGCCGATGCTATTCGTGCCATACAGAGTCCTGTGATTGAAGTGCATATTTCGAATGTACATGCCCGCGAGGAATTCCGTCATCATTCCTATCTTGCCGCACACTGCGAAGGAGTTATCACCGGTTTTGGACTAAACAGTTATAAATTGGCCTTGAGATATTTTATGGGATTGTAGTTTTTAGATTTAGATTCCTAGAGACTTATTTATGTGTTAATAAAATAGTAAAAATCCCTTCAGGTATTTTTCTATTTTAAAAATGACTATAGCTATTTATAGCTCATTAGGATTGATTTCCATTTATTATATGTTGCAGTGTAATCAGCGTTTTTTCTGGAATCATCAGACTTTTGCACTATTTTTCCTGAAATTTTACCGCTACTTTCATTAATATTAAATTTTTCATACTTAACAGAATTGATAAAACCTCCTTCAATGTCAGAAGTATAACTGATTCTATCAAAATTGTACTCATCTTTAAATGCTGAAATACTACCTCCTCCCCAAAATCCATCTTCTAAAACAATAATATCAATAAAAGTGCCATTTGATGGATAATAAACAATAAGGCAAGTTCCCCCATCATTTTCAGTTTCTGTATAATGAATAATAAGCCCATTAAATTCCGGCCATGTAAAATGATAGAAAATTGATGATGGAAAAAAATTTTTAAAATTCAATAAGGTTTTTTTTCCATTATAACTATCAGGTATTTGGCGGAACAATTCCGTTAACGACGTTTTTAAGGGTTTATTGAGTGATTTAGGATAACCGTTATCTTTATTGAAATATTGATTTGGAATATTAACTGTTGGGGTTGGAAGGTCTTTAACCCATTGAGGAGTTAAATCGGAAGCTAAATCAGAAGACAATTTTATAGAAGCTTTAGTCCCATTTTTAAAACCAGTCCAAGTTCCGGATCCACTATAAGAACTACCTGATTTTTCTAATCTAATTACAAAAGAGCCATCAGTTTTATTGTCACCGGGATCATTGAGCGTAAGCACAAATTCTGAATTTTCAATTTTACAAAAACCTTTCACAGGACGTTTGTTGCCGGCAGCAATATTAAAGCCCTCAACTTTTGAAGACCCATCAGTCTCATCTATAGTAAGCACAAAATTAACAGCAGACTGACCGGAGACAGTTATTGTTCCCTGATAAGTACCCATAACATTGCTAATGTCATCTTGGTTTGCCTCATTTCCTCCGTTATTAGATTTTCCTCTATTTGGAGCGGCATCAAAGCTGCTACATCCAATTAACGATAAGCAAATTGTAAGTAAAAAAATAAAATATTTCATGAGGTTATAAATTTTATTTAATTTTTTGAGCTTTTTATTACATGAAGATAATTTCCTAAGAATTGTAAACCTAATATAAGGTTACAATCAAAAAGCTCATTAACAAGTTGATCTCTTTCAAGAGACATTGATATTGGAGAATCTTCATCTATTAAATTTAAATAGTTGAAATCTTCAAATTCAATTTTAAAAGTGTTTTTTACATTTTCAATTTCCATTATTAATAATAAATTAGATTTAAAACCATTATTTATTCCTTCAAAATTTTCATCTATTGTCCAAGCCGCTCTTTGTCCATTTGGGAGTTTAACAATTCCTTTTGGAAGGAATTCATATTGTTGAATTTTTATTTTCTTCTCATCCTTTTTGGATTCCACTTCATATTTTGGAGCTTCTTCAGTTTTTGGAGCTTCTCCTCCTTCTCTTATTTCTTCAATATTCCATTTTCCTATTATTATCTTTTCTGCATTATCAGTTGGGATGCTAAATAAAAAAGATAATTCAGGAGTAGAAATTACTGAAATAACATTCGTTAATACCTTCTCAATTTCATTGCGGGTTAAATTTATTGCCAAGAATTCAAGATTTAATAAATTTCCCTTTTTGAGATTTTCTTGTAAATTTTCACCAAGAAAGGTTAAAAGTTTAAAATCTGAAGAATCGAGCCCACGTTTTATAGCCAATTTATTCATTAAATCACAATCGTATGATTTTAAAGTTTGGCTATTAGAATTAGAAAATAATAAAAAGTTCAGTAAACTAACCAGTAGTAAATTTTTCATAATTGTTTTTTATAAATTTTGACGATATTATTTTGTAAAATATTTAATACTAATACTATAATTTATTTGTAGCTTGAATTAAAATACATGAAATAAAAGCATTGCTTTTATTATTTGAATCTAAGTAATAATAACTTGATATTTTAAATTCGATTATATGATTGGGAACATAAGAGATGTATTTAATCCCAGCGGTTAATTTTTAAATTTTTATCTCGCAAAACAGTACCTGTTGCACTAACGCCTAAAGTAAAAACTAGATTTTTGGTAATTTGCTCTATTGGAGAATAAGGCCCAATTGAAAAATATTTTCTTGCATCTGCAAATATTCCAACATCATTTATTTGTACAATTACTTTTGCTCCCGCACCTACGTAAAAGTTGTTAATATTAGTTGTCGAATTTGTGATTTTTTCAATACTCTCAGTAGAATTTACATCTTCAAAAATATACAATAAATTAGTTTGGGCGCTTAGGAAAATTCCTACAGGACCAATCCAGTTGGCCAAAATTCCTGCTTGTGCTCCTAAATGTAGATTTATTGTTGAAAATTTTTGTAAAGCGGTATCTACTCTGATACGATAAGGAGTTATCAGAAAATCTCCGAAAAAATTTCTATAAAAATCTGGCGCAGTAGAAACCTCACTTTTATTTTCAGGGTTTTGCACAATTTTTTGGTGTCTTATGCCTATTTGGAAAAGATGTTCATTGTCCGCAAAAGGTAATTTATTTACAGAAAAACTGTCAAGTTTTAAAACTCTG
>JBIKQC010000206.1:0-7947 GCA_044349855.1 Saprospira sp. | reverse complement strand
TGGTAGTTAAGAATGGATTTATTTTTACTGAACCACCCCAAGTTGATACCTTGTTATGCTGATTTTTAGTAACACCTACTTTATTCAGGATGTTAAAATCTATAGCAGCTTGAGCCGATAAGGATGCGCCTTTAATCTCTGCCCCATTTGCACCACCAGTTCCAGATATTGAGAAACGGTTTTGATTTGGGTAAGCTAATAAATCAATTGGCAAAATCTGCTGACAAAATGAATTCTGTAGGTTGATAATACAAAGGATGAACAATGTTTTTTTCATAAGATAAGAGGGATTTATATTTTATGCAAAAAGTATAAAAATTTTCTAAGAGACAGAAATATGGAGTTCAAATGCTTAATCCAATTGTATTTAGAGGAACAACTAAGTTGTTTTGATAAGTTAAATGACTACTAAACAAAATTTATCTAATTGTCCTTTTTTTCAGAATTGTACATAACTTTTAAATTTCGTTCCCCACAAGTATATTCGCCTAAGTGCCAATCGAGCGAAAGCCAATATCTGTTCTGTTCATCTTTAATATAACTGAGCGGCATGTTGGTTTTTTTATAATACTGCTTGATATATTCAACTGCTTTTCTAAATTCAGTTTCATTGCCTAAAAGAACTTCGGCCCAGGCATGACCGCCTCTTGAGCATTCCCCAACTACAATACGGGAAGTTCCGCCTATGGCCTCAACACAAGATGCAACTAATACGGCAAAATCGTCACAATCACCAGCCAATCCTACAGCAATGGTTCTGTCGGCAGGGGAATTATAGTCCAAATTTATGGATGTAGGGTCACTTATATATTTCCAATTTGATGACAAATGCATATGCAGCGCACAGAGTTGACGCATCCCTGCTTTACCGGGCAGTCCCCGCTTATTTTCATAAAAGGGACCTGCTTCATTTTTCACCAAACTCACAGCGAAATCCCTAACACAGGGCTGTTCCGGTCTTACACCCTGTGCGTAATTTTTTGTGATCATTGCAGTGGATTTTGAAGCCGCACACCATCCAAAATCTTTCAGGTTGTCTTTCTGATTGTCAAGCAGTGTTTTGTATTCTTCATTTTTCTTTTTCAGCTCATTTAAAATGCGCTGATCCTCCTCCATTTTTTCTATTTTCTCCTGCAGCTCTTTAATTTTCTTTTCTTTATCATCTTTGGTCAAAGTACTGTCTGTATTCACTTGTTTAACAAATTTTTTGACAGTAGGCATGTCTCGATATTTTGGGTCTACCATTCCATTAAGAGTTTTGAAACCCTCATCAATAGAAATTTTAAACTCATTTTTTAGTTGAAATAAGCCCAATGACCAACAAAATAAGAGGAAAGCAATTGGGGCTAAAACCAATCCTGCAATTTCACCCCAAAATGGAATTTTCTTATTGAAACTCATGAGTACACCCGCTATTACAGTTGCAGTTCCTACAATATAGTTAAGTGGCGCAGAGGAAAGAAATCCAATTTTTTTTGACAGGTTCCTAAACCAGTCCATAAAGTCAATTTCAATTGCTGATGACATCAGGCAAAAACCGATAAGGTAACCTACAAAAGTAGCGCTGACATTGTGACCGCCACCAAATATAAACATGAGTGACATTAATGCAAATGCAAAAATTGTCACGACGGAACGGTCTCCTGCCTTGCCAAGTACCGATTCAATCCATTCAATTGGGCCTGGAAATCCGGCAGCATAAAGTAGTCCGGGAATGAGTAGAGCAACTCCTGTAAATCCGATGTAGGTAAAAATCTTTTGAAAAAGAGTGGCATTTTTCATGGTATGATATTATTAATTTAACAGCCTAAGACTTTGAATGGCTCTAAATTACGTAAAGTTAAGAATTCCACAAATCTTTCAATTACCTAAATTGTGGTAGGATTTATTATACTGTCAAATATACTTAATTTATTAAATTGTTCAAATTTCTTGATTGCTTTTTTTAATCGATTTTTTGCATACAAAAAATGAGACTGTCCAAAAATTATGGGCAGCCTCACTTTTATTTTGAGTTCTAACTGATATTGTTAAGCGTATATTCAATTCTCAGGCCTTAGAAATTACTTTTTGGACGGCCCTTAAAAATAACTTTACCCTACTTCTTCTTCACCCACACTACCAATGTCTTCCCCGCATTGATCATATCTCTCACCATATTATTCCAGCTCTTTAGCTGAGAAACAGTCACATTGTATTTTTTGCCGATAGAGTAGAGCGACTCTCCCGTAGTGATTTTATGTATATATTTTACACGGCCGGCAGTGCTTGCAGGTGCTACAATTGCAGTTGTGGTTTTAGGTGCAGTAACAGTTGTTTTTGCAGGTGGGGTAGCTACTTTATTTGTTGTTGCAGCTACAGATGGAGATACCTTGGTAGCAACAGGTTTGTTGGTCACAGTGACAGCAGCAGGCTGCGGATTGACTTTACAGTACATACGCTGTTCGGTTTTCAGACTGTCCACATTGAAGAAAAACTCTTCAGCATCGGCATTTTTGTCCATCCAATCCATGGTATTTTTCAAAGCATCATAAAAAAGGTTGCCTTTCAGCTCATAACCTCTTACCGATAGGTGGATATAATCAGGCTGTGCAAGCCCCTCATTTACCCAATTCGCCATAGTGCCCTGACCCCCGGAGACCCAGTACCAGTCGAAAATGGCAGATTTTGTTTCAGCGGCGATGCGGTGCATCATATCGGAAAAAGGTTCCCCCGAACGGCAGTTACGCTTTTTGAAAAATAGATCCTGAGAAGAGGTAAGAATAATAGAAGCATTGGGTGCCGCAGCACGCATTTTGGCTATTACCGTTTTTATTTCATTTTCCAGCTCGGGACGGATACGGTCATCATAGAGATAATCGTTTGTGCCATAGTCCAGTACAATCACATCGGGTTTGATAAAAGGGATTTGGGCCCAGAGCAATTCATAATAGAGCAGGGAGTTCCAGCGAGCAGCGCCTACACCGGCATTGTGGTAAATAACTCCGTTTTCTTTTGGAGATTCAAGACTGAGTCCGTAAAATTCAAATTCTATTTCAGCGGCATCATTTTTTACCACATGAAGGGTCATTTTTTTGTTCCTGATTGAAGGAATTTCAACTGTAATATAAGGTGTTGTAATCGTTTGATCGATAATAACAGGTATATGTTTTCCGTCGATTTCTACTGTCAGGTCAAAACTTTTTTCGCTTTGTTTGCAGAACAGTTTCAGACGGGTATATTCCGCAGGAACGTCGGATACAAAATCAAAAGTCACAGAGGCAGGACTGAGTTCTGTGCGGCAGGTCATACCGCGAACGCCCATGGGTAGTTTGGGCAGCATCGTAAAACCTCTTTCGGAGGTCCAGGTACCCGTATGTGTACTTATGTATTCTACAGAATTATAGGATTTTGCAGTAGAGTAGGGGAACATCAGTCCGCGACCAGCATCTCCGTGAACTTTATGAAAACGTTTGCGAATCGTGCCCGGAAAAGCCTCGTGCTGACAGTGGGAATCTCCAAAATGTAGAACAGTCAGTTTTTCATTCGCTGTATTTTTCCATTTATTATGGAAAGTTTTCAATGCATCAGGGCTGTAAAATTGCAACATATTCAGCTCCGGATGTAACCAGGGATAATTGGAAATATCAACAGAGGGTGCAGGCAGGGATTCGGGTTTTGGCTGTGCAAACGTAGTCAGCGAAACCAAAAGGCCTATGATCGATAAGCAGCAAATTTTCTGCATAATTATGATTTTTTGTTAAGCCAAGAAATTGTCTCAATTCTTAAACTATTGAAATTGAATTTATTTCTCTTATGCTTGTGTTAATAATTTTCCCAACACAGGGCCTTTCATTATTCGCCATTTCCCAAAGAATCTGTTAGTTTTTTCTCTTTGTTGGAGGTCGAAGTTTTAACGTTATTTTTCTTAGTACCTTTATTTTTTTGTTCTTCTTCTTTGTTTTCCGGATCCTTTTTTTCCAATTCTTTGTTATGTTTTTCCAATTCCTTAGCCATCAGCTTGCCTTCCGGAAACATTTCCTCTAAAGAAGGTAAGGGATGCGCTACACAGACTGTTTCATTTTTGGAAATAGATTTTATCATGTCCATGTGAGATGGCGTATTGGCCGAAAAACTGTTGTGGAAAATGACCAAATCCGTAATTTGATTTTTTTCAATAAAATCTTTCAGATTGCAGCTGAAATATCTATAGTCACCAATATAAGTGCGTTCAAAATGAGAAACAAAATAAGGCGAAATGGCGTTCCCAAAGGAATTTTTCAAAATAAGCACCCTTCTGCCGTTTTGCTGCTTAGAAACAACACAAAGGGCAGGTAGGTCACCCCCAAGAAAAACACCATAAGCATTTCCGCCCTTGGCTAAATCTACATAAAGACTTGATTTTCGGATAAGTCCGTAGCCATTACCATAAAGCTGATATGCTCTGTAACTGACAGGAACTTTGTGGTAAACAACAGAGTCTTTGTTTTCCTCTAAACGTTTATCCCGCGTACTTCTGTATAAGGTACCCAAAAAGTTTGGTATCACATTGCGCTGCATCGAGGACAAAGGTACAGGAGTTATTCCTGACGATTTACAGAAAGCAACATAAGCATAATATGCGCCAGTTCCGGTCCAGTGGTGGTCTGTATTAAAAAAGATATACTCATCCTTGTGTTTGAACAACTCAGAAGTGACATCAAAAGTTTTTACAGTGGGATCCAAATATTTATAAATGGTATCAATATTTTTTCTTTCGGAGATCTTTTTGTTGATGTATTCGCTTGGCAGATAAAATTCGCCATGAGTGGGGGTTACACCCATATAAACGTTAACATGATCGGGCAATGATTTTCTAATGTCATTGACAACTTTTGCAGCGTACATTGCAGTTCCTCTTCCTCCGCCAAACATTTGAATAGCCATGCCATTGTAAATAAGCAGCCCTTGGCTCAGACTTTTAACGTCGGCCACATCACCGTCATTGTGGAAGTTTACGTTTTCTGTGTTACTGCTGTCTGTTTTAGTACTGTCTTCGTTATTCAAATTTTCTGTACCGGCATCAAAATCGATGCTCTTGTTATAAAAAGCCACATCTTTAGAGATAATGCCAAGATACTGTTTGATCTCGAATGCCAATTCTACAAAATGATCGCGGAAGGGAAAATTATCGGAATAATAGCGGTCGATACTGTCGACAAAAACGCCGGTTTTCAGCTTTTCGATACTGAATCCGGGAAATTTACATAGATCTCTCTTTTCAAATTCAGATACCGCCTGTTTGGGCATTACAAAAAACAGCACACCCATTGCCGCAAGCAGCAGGGTAAAGATGATGTTATTGAGACGATATAAGAAGCTGCTGAACATATATTGACAATTGCTTAAAAAATTATAAGAGGCTGACCAATTTGAGAACCGAACGGAGTGAGCTCAGCGCAGCGAAACGAAGTTCCATGAAATGAATTTGAGGATATTTTCTAAATAGTGAATTATCAATCAATATATAACCACTATTCTCTCTCTACCCTCTACTCTTTACAATAAACAATTAAAAACGGAAATAAATGAAGGGGTTATAAGTTGAACCAACCAACAGTGTAATTGACAAAAATAACAAAACTATTTGAATTCCCGTAACACTCAGAAAGTATAAAATAGGAGCTCTTTCTCTTAGCACCTTTTCGAACCATTTTGAAAAAATGGGATAGAGCGGCAAACACAACAGGAAAGTAAGGATTAACCAAAACAGATGGTTTTGTAATACCAGATTCAATCTGAAGCTCCACAATTCATTTCCGCTGATACCGATCATAATACTCAGGAAATGCAGTAACCTTTCCATGTCTACAAAATAGAACAGAGCCCATCCGAATATAGCCGCAATCAGCAGATAAATATGTCCAAAAATTGGTATTGCTTTGATGACCCGACTGAGGAAAAGCCTTTCAATCATGATGAGTATGCCATAGTATAGCCCCCAAAGTACAAAATTCCAACTCGACCCATGCCAGAGACCGGTGAGTGCCCAAACTATAAAAAGGTTGAAATAGCCCCTCAGTTTACCCTTTTTGTTGCCGCCCATAGGTATGTAGACGTAGTCACGGAAGAAGGTTCCGAGTGACATGTGCCAACGGCGCCAGAAATCTGTTGCCGATTTGGCAATATAAGGGTAATTAAAATTCTCAAAATAATGAAAACCCACAGTTCTGCCCAATCCGATAGCCATATCGCTGTAGCCGGAAAAGTCAAAATATATCTGCACAGAAAACATAATAATACCAAACCAGGCTTCACCTACTGAAAGTGCAGAAAAATCTATCAGTTTTTCCCCTGAACTCGGATCCATCGGCCCCAAATAGGAAGTAGCCAATTCTCCTGCTGTATTGGCAATGAACACTTTTTTGAAAAGACCGATACAGAAACGGAGAATGCCCTGACTGAAGTCGTAGGCATTTTCTTTTCTTTGGTCAATTTCATGCGCTACATGTGAATAACGGACAATGGGTCCTGCAACAAGCTGATGAAAAAGACTGACAAAAAGCAGGAATTTTAAGGGGTCGCGCTGAGCTTTCACTTCGCCGCGATAGACATCTATACTGTAGGAAATGGTTTGGAAGGTATAGAATGAAATACCTATAGGCAGTGAATATTTAGGTGCCTGAAAGTTAGAACCAAAAATGAAATTTACATTCTCATAAATGAATACATTGTATTTGAATGCAGCAAGCAGACTCAGATTGATTATGATGGAAGATACAAGTCCCAGTTTTTCCCAACCGGTACCTCTTTTATTTTCTATCCAAAGACCATTCAGATAATCTACCAGTGAAGAGAACAGAAGCAATACAATCCAAATAGGTTCCCCCCAAGCATAGAATGCCAATGAAAAAACCGTGAGAAGTACATTCCGATAAGTTTTGTCCCCTAAAGCATAATAAAGGATTAACTGCAGCGGAAGAAATATAGTAAGAAAAGGTAAACTGGCAAAAACCATATGTATAAGTAGATAAAATGCTAAAGATTTAAGTCGCTGCTCTGTTAAAGCTAAAACTTAAAAAATATAAACCGCAAAAATAGGAAAATGAAATGGAAAGTAAGTACAAGCAGCAGTTTTTTCTAAAAGTTTAAACTAGAGTTTTGATTGATTTTTTTACTTTTGAAGCATGAAACAAATCATATTACTTCTTTTGATATCCAATTATCTTTTTGCACAGAAATCAGATATAATTATTCAGCCCATCTTGGGTTCCAGTCTTTTTTATGTTAATGAAAAAGAAGTTATTGTACCTGATGAATATTGGTACAGACATCATCAAATGGCTTTTGGTTTAGATTTTGGCCATGATCTTTTTAAAAAATATTATCGGACAGGTTTGGAAGCCAAGCTCTTGCTGCATTGGGGCGGGGCAGATAAATACAAAAATATACATTATCTGTTCGGATGGTACAATCAGTTTAATATGACGGCCAAAACAAAAAAGTTGCGATTGTTTCTCGAACTTGGTATTCATGTGGGCAACCTTTATCTTGCAAAATATGCCTATAAAACTGATAAAATGCCCGGATTATTCTATTTGGGGGCAGGCTACGGCGCAGGTTACCGAATCAAAAAAAATCTATATATTTACGGATCTGTGACACTTTATCCGCTGTTAAATTATCAGCCCTTTTATTATTACTACGGCAATTATGAATTTGGTTTGGAATGGCATTTTGAAAAGTTAAAAAGCTGATTCGACCGCAAAGTCAGATTCTGTCAAATTGAGCTGCTCAAAAAACAGAATGAAGCACTTGAAAAACGCTTGAAAGCTGTAGAAGAGAGATAAGGATAGTTATTGCAATCCAAAGTGTTGTAAAAGAAGAGGCTGTCTCAAAAGCGAAGCAGCCTCTTCTTTGTTATCACCTGAGATTAAATACTAAGACAGAATAAAAGAGCGAAAAAAATCTGTACTCTCTACTCTCTAC
>JBIKQC010000066.1:0-13176 GCA_044349855.1 Saprospira sp. | reverse complement strand
GCAAGTTTTGTAGCCAAATGGACTTTGTCAATGGCCGATGGCGCCGATACCCGCCCTGTAGAATTTATCGATACCGCCGGTTGCAGTTTTGACGAAAAAGTTAATCCCGAAACACTCTCTTCCTTCAATCCCGAAGAATACTTTGTTTTGCGACAGCATTTGGACAATCTGCTTACCCTGGCCTCTGCCGAACAAAGACCGAGTATTGCCATTATCTCGCCTTATCGCGAGCAGGTACAATTTATACAGGATCATATCAAAAAGGATTTTGATCATTATCCGGATGATGATATAACGGTGGATACCATCGACTCTTTTCAGGGTCAGGAACGCGATGTGGTCTACATCACAATGGTGCGCAGCAATCCGGAAGGGGAAATCGGCTTCTTAAAAGATACCCGCCGTATGAATGTGGCTATGACCCGCGCCAAGAAAAAACTTGTTGTCATTGGAGATTCAGCCACCTTAGGCGGATTTAAATTCTACAGCCGCTTTTTGGATTACTGCGAGGAACATGGTTGCTATGCAACTGCCTGGGAATGGATGTAATTGTATATGCATGATTTTGTTCTAAGTATTTGTTTTGCTATATTTTATTTAAATTTACCGCTGTTTTATTGTTGATTTCTTAATTTAGAAATCGGCAAAACAAGAAGTTTGAGTTTGTCGTAAATTCAAGCATCATGATTTGAATAATGATAAAATTTCAGATAACCACGTTTAGCGCATTGAAAGTTAACATAGTCTTAGGCAAAACGATCTTTCAAAAAACATTGAAAGTTATGCAACCCCTTGGCTCTTTTTGCGTTTAAGAATATGTGTTTCCATGATTTTACAGACAGAAAGCAAATATTTAGAAATTGATGGGCGTAGAAAAACTAATAAGCCGTTGATACAAATAATAATTTTGATATGTTGGTAGATATGATTCACCTAAATAAAAAAACGAGTTGGTAAAAAAGTTGGCCTTTAGCTTCTTTGAGTAACTTTTGATTATTACATTACATGACACATAGGCATCATCTTATCATCGACGGTTTGGGACAGGCAATACTTATAATTTTCTACGGATTATTATTAGGTAAAAGCCAGTCGGCTGATGAGCTGCTGCTGCTTTTCCCTATTGTCCTAACTGCCTGGCAGTTTGTAAATGGGGTGCTCAGCTACAAATTTTTTGAACGGGATTCAAAAAAAACCTATGTCCGCATCGGCGGTACAGTACTGATTGTTTTTTCTGTGTTTTGGGGCTTACTCTGGATGCTGCAAAATATAGCGCAAATTAATATTTTTATCAATAACTTTGCCGATGGATTTCTGCCTGTTTTTTGGGTACTGCTGCCAATAATTTGCGGCGCTTTGGCAATATGGTATATTTATATTACAATAAAGGATTTGTATAATATGATGTATAATACCATTTGATTTTCGAAACTTGAACTGATTTCTTATGTTGCGTGCCACCAAAATAAGATTGTGGCTTGATCTGAGCGTACAATTGTTGTTTTTTACTTTACTTTCGGTGCAGGTTTTTCTGCATCCGACAGCCGAAGGTCTGCTATATTATGCAAGCCTTTTCGGAATACTGATTTCAAGTTGGCAGATTATTCATGCTTTATATGTGGTAAAAAAATATAAGGACTGGCAAAGGACACAATACCTGTACAACATGCGACAAGTATTGGGATATGGCCTGCTTACCTTGGGTGTAGGCATTTTTATGATCGTAACAAGCTTTGGTTTTTTGGCCCCATTTTTTTATTTCACGCTGTCAATATTGCATTGGACCCTCTGCATTGTAGTGCTGCTTCTCGCAATAAATTATTTTATCATTAGCTTCCGCAGATTGTATCAGTATTTGTATCGTCCAAAATCTTTTTGGGATCTTTAATAGGTACTTTTGTAGAGAGTAGAGAGTACTTGGTAAAAAGCAGGAGTTATTTTTTCGGAAACCTCGGGTCTCCTACATTTTCGCTTTACCAAGTACCAAGTACCCTCTACCAAGTACCCAAGTACCATTTATTTTATGTCAAAAATAGCCATCAATACTCGTTTCCTCCTCCCCGACAAACTCGAAGGCATTGGCTGGTTCAGTTACGAAGTTTTGAAACGCTGGGTAGAGTGGCATCCGGAGCATGAGTTTCTCTTCATTTTCGATAGAAAGTATGATGAACAGTTTATTTTTGGTTCCAATGTAACTCCTGTTGTAACCTTTCCGCAGGCCCGGCATCCTTTTTTGTTTTATTGGTGGTTTGAATTGTCACTTCCTGTTGTTTTCAGGAAACACAATGCCAATTTTTTCATGTCACCAGACGGGTTTATGTCGCTTGCCGCAAATATCCCGACGCTTTTGGTTATTCACGATATTGCATGGAAACATTTCCCCACTCATATTCCCTTTCTTTACAGAAAACATTATGAACATTACATGCCGCTTTTTGCAAAAAAAGCGGATCAGATAGCTACTGTTTCTGAATTTTCAAAACAGGATATTATACAGCATTTAGGTGTTGTACCCGACAAAATTGATGTGGTCTACGATGGCGCCAATAAAAGTTTTACTCCGCTCAGTCTGGAAGAAAGAGTAAAAGTGGAAGACGAATACAGTCAGGGCTGCCCCTATTTTCTATACGTAGGTTCCATTCACCCGCGCAAAAATGTGGTGAGGCTGCTGCAGGCTTTTGAGCAGTTCAAGTCAAAAGCCGATTCCCCTATGAAGCTGCTTTTGGCCGGACGTATAGCTTGGCAAAGCGGTGATGTAGGCGAACAACTGGAAAAAATGCAACACAAAAATGAGGTTATTTTTCTTGGATACACATCTGAAATACTTTTGCCCAAAATTGTGGCTTCAGCCTTTGCAATTACCTATGTTTCTCTTTTTGAAGGTTTTGGCATTCCCATGCTCGAGGCCATGTATTGCGATGTGCCGAGCATCACATCTTCAACCTCCTCTATGCCCGAAGTAGTGGGCGATGCAGGATTACTTGCCGATCCGTATTCCGTAGACTCTGTGGCCAATCAGATGCTGCGAATCTGGAATGAGAAAGGCCTGCGCGAAAACCTTATTGAAAAAGGTAAAATCCATCGTCAGAAATTTTCATGGGATCTCACTGCAGAAAAAATGTGGTCTTCGATGGAGAAGCTGGCACCGAGAAATCTGACTAACAAAATTTTGTAGTTGTTCCATAACTGCTTAGCCATTATTTTTTCAATATTTTCAAAATAATTTCAAGTCGAGATTTAAAGCGGTTAAAAAAATGATTTTTAATAACCCTTAGCATGTTAATATTTTTGAATTGTAGGAAAATCAGCTACCTTTGTATTGCTATTGAGGACAATGAGTTCTTAAAACGCCTACGAATGTTATAATGATTTTCAACAACTATTCGAAAAGAAGACCATGAAAACTAAACTTGTATTGTGGGGACAAAAAGGTACCGAGGAAAGCGCCGAGAAAGTACTGATTGCAATTGAGCTGAATGCAGATGACAACTGCGTTGAATCTTGGATTTTTGAAACTGAGGCTGCCAATGAAACTTTTGCAGACCAGCTTATGAACAATTGGCGCAAGGGCGAAGCAGTTGCTTTTCCTGAAACCCATCAGTATTCCAAAAAAGAACTTTCTGCTTCAGGCAGTCTTCTTCCTGAAGATATCAGTGCAAAAGATAAGGAAGATTTGATGAAACGCACACAAACCGAATGGCTCTTTGTCGTTCTTTCCACAAAACTTTTCAAAACCTACGAGTCGGAATTGGACGAGCTGCAGGAACGTGTTGAAAAACTGCCCAAATACAACAAAGAAATGTGGGAAGAGCTCAAAACTTTCCAAACCAAAATTCAAACTCAGGTGCAGGAACAAAATCTGTTCCGTGAACATACCAATATTCTTCGCGACCGTCTCAATGAACTGTTCGGCTCTCTGAAAAAATTGCGCGAAGTAGAAGACAATGCTTTCGAATCAGCTGCCAAAGAAGCTTTTGAGAAAATTGTCAATGTCTTAAATCAGGTGGAGGAAGCTGTTGAGAAAAATATCGGTGAATGGGCTAAATGGTTCGATAAACTCAAAATTTTACAGACAGATCTCAAAACCGTAAAACTTACCCGCGAGGGCCGTACTGAACTTTGGGCCCGTATCGACAAGGCTTTCAAAGAGGTAAAAGATCGCCGTTTCGGTGCAAGTCCAAGCAGCAAAGAGAGCAGCAACAGTGGAAGCGGAAGTGCGGAAACCCGTCTGCAGCGCAGAATTGAGGGATTAAGGCAGGCTATCCAAAAAATGGATAACTCTGTTGGTCGCGATGAAAAAGACTTGGATTTCCAACAGAAAAAACTCAACTCAAGCACTGCTACCCAATTGGAAACTCAGCTTCGCGAGGTACGTGCAAAAATGATACAGGACAGACTCAACTCAAAAAGAGAAAAATTGGCCGATATGAATAAAACGCTGGCTGATCTTGAAGCTCGCCTTACCCGTATTTTGGCTAAAACTGCTACTGCAGAAGACCTGAAAGTAGCTGAGGAAGAGGCCCCTGCTGAAGAAATCAAAACAGTTGAAGAAGAAAACGATAACAATGCAGAATAATAGGTAAACCCTTTTTTCTGAAAATACAAAATGCCCGGCGAACTACGAATTCGTCGGGCTTTTATTATATGTTTTGTTATGCTTACAAAGAATCATCAATTTTTATTCCTCTTTGTAACTGTCCTTTCCTTTTGGAGGTAAACCACCTACTATAAAAAGTATAAGGTCTATTGTTGCGTACAAACACCAGCCTCTCTGCTAAATATTAGTCCACAAGCTTTTAGTAAGATAGAGCGAAATGAAACTAAGTTAGACACTGTAAGATTGGAGGAGATTGCTAAAATTTTTAATATGTCTACAGAAGAAATTCAGCAATTTGATGAGCGTAACCTATTCTTTAATAACATGCATGAATGCAAGGATAGCATAACAATTAATAACTATTACAATTCTGACCAAGCCGTATTTGAAACAATAATAGAACAGCAAAAAGAATTAATTACCGAACAAAAGGCAGAGATAAGCTTCTTGAGAAGCCAATTAGAAAAACTTCTCAATAAATAACAGAAGAAAACCCCCAACAATATTATTGCTGAGGGGTTCCAAAAATTTCCGAACTCAATCAGGAATTATAGATTATCTCCTTCCCGGTCTTTTGTGCATGCGCATTTCATCCAGATCTACAGTTTCGGTTTCTCCGTTTTCATGTGTTACAGTAGCTTCATTGTCGCAGGTTCCGTCACCAAAATCCAAAGTGTGCTTTTTACCTTTGGGGTCCGTCATCTGTTCCACTCCGGAAATTGGATGACCGCATGATGCATCGAAAACAATCGGTTCAATAATTGTGCGGGTCACAGTTTTATTATCGCGGCAACTCATAGTTGAACTGCCTGTAGTTTCGAATTTATCGTCAGTTCTGTCTTCGCGGCTTTCAAAACCGGCAATCCAGGTACGGGTACCGGAAGCAGTTTTTGTTCTGCTTTTACCGTCATGAGTCATGACAATATTGTCTTCATAGTTGAAAACCGGCTGACTGTTGACTTCTGTACTTGCATTGGTCAAAGTGCGGCTGCCGCTCATTTCGCGTTCACCTACAAAGAAATTTTCAAAAGTAACTGTTCTTACTGCTCCTGCTAAAGCCATATCGGCAGAGATTCGAACAATAATTTTTCCTTTTTTCAAATGTTTGTCATCGGTACCGCAACCCTCAGTGCCATAGTCAATCGTAATGGTACGCGGGAAGACGCCGTCTCCGGAATCGGTAATAACCGCGCAGTCATCCAATTGGGCCCGCATTTCTTCAGGTTGGCAGCCTTGGCATTTCAAGGTTAGTGCATCGGGATCTTTTTCGGCTTCTTCAGCAGATTTCTGCATCATGAGGACATCAGTTATCTCTTCCATTTCTCCGCTCAAAGCGTCTTTATTGCAGGATGCGAGCAGAATGATTGTTGCAAGTGGCAACAGGCGGAAAACAAATTTTACTCTTTTCATAACTGTTAAGGTTTTTTAGTGATGGCACAAAATTCAGCAGTGCCTTAATAAATTTCAGTAAAGAGTAAAAATTTAATTCATGCAATTTATTATTTATTCGTATAATTAAAATAATAACAATAAAGTGTCAGACCATATATATAGTCGGCAGTTCAAGATATTAGAAATATGACAATGGGAAGTGTTTGACTATAAAACGAGAGACAAAATAATTTGGTTGCTGTTTATTTATGTTTCTTTTTTGTTTTTGCGTTTTACAATCATCTGTCGCGCTGCTGAAAGTTTATATGACAGGATTCTGAAAAATATTTTTAAAATTTTTGACTTTTAAAATTTCAGTTCATGCTTTTTTAACTCTAATAGCGATTTGTCGCAGTATGGATTATTCCATATGACAGGAATTTCTATTTTTTTTCATTCATAAAAAAAGCCTTTGACCTGGAAAGATCAAAGGCTTTTATCTATTTTTTATCTGTGTATGATTATTTCAACAATGAAACAATTGGACTTGTAGGCATTATACCACGGTCAAACACATATTCTTTACCGTCTTTGAGTGTAATGCGGAATCTTTTGAAGATCCAAAATGCGGAATAGGCTTCCACTTTTGCGATTTCTGTACGGCTGAATTTGATCAAACCGTCTGCACCGCCAATTCCGGTTGCACTAACCACATTGTCGATATCATAATACACTTTTTTATCTGTAATGATGAATTTTCCGTTAAGGCGATTGCCGTACGTAAGACAGTTGATAATCCATTTGCCTTTTTGTACTTCTCCTGCTTCCAATTGCATACTTTTCAGTTTTATGCGGTATTAAAATTACGGGTTGTATTTACTGATTCGTTGTGTGCGAATGATATTCTTATTTCTATCGAGCATACGCACCATATACATACCGCGCGGCAACTCGCTTACATCGTACTTCCCGCTTCCGTTGTTTACTGTAAAATCTTCAATTTTTCGGCCAACTACATTGTAAATTTCCAAAAATTTGACTTCTGAACCATCTTGGATTTGAATATAATCTACAGCCGGATTTGGATAAATACTGGGCGACGATCCTGATAAGCTGCTGTTTCCGCCGGACTGCTGAGCAGAACCGCTGAATGCTACAGTAACTGTATTTGTAGGATTTCTAACCTCGTAAATTTTGATTTCCACATTGCCGATACCTTCAATTCCGTTTGGACGAAACAATACGCGAAAATCGCTGACTGACTCACCAGGAGCCAAAGTAAATATTTTACTGTCTACCAGCGTATTGTAACACTGTTTGTCGCAAACAACAGCATCCCAACCTTGGGGCATATTGTTACGAACCCTTTCCCATCGGAGTTCCATAGTATGTGTGCTGCTGTTTTTCATCAACACTGACGGAGATATCTCCTCGGAACTTCGCCCCTGTTGGGCCGCATAAGTAGAAGAAACTACCAATTGCTGTGCCTGAGCAAGTACGTTAGACAATAAAAAAAGTGATAAGAGTATGGTTTTTTTCATCTAAGTTATTTAATTGTATTATGGTGAATATAAATTATCAGACAGGTTAATTAATTCTTAAGTTTGCAAAAGATGAGCCAAAAAAAGCGGACACAAATGCAAAAAGACGAAAACTTTTATCAAGATACAATTTTTTTTACAAAAAACTTGAATATAAGTCAAAAATTTAACCTAATCTTTTGTTTTTATCGTTTTATAGCGCTGTATTGCCTAATTTTGCATTCTAATTAATATTTGAAACGATGAAAAGAATTATAACTGGATTTTTAGCATTAACAGTTGCCGGGACTGCCTTGGCACAAAACTTTGTCAGTACAGCTCCTACCAATAAAAATGTCCTTTTAGAAGGCTTTGGCGGTATCAACTGCTATTATTGTGCTGAAGGCGATGCGACTGCTCAGTCTCTGCTCAGTGCAAACAGTGACCGCTTAGTTTGGATAAATGTACATGCAGGAATTTTTGCTGAACCGAATAGCAATGAACCCGATTTCAGAAGCAGCTATGCAGATACCCTTTTAAGCTTATCCGGCATGACTGCTTATCCGGCTGCTATGATCAACAGACGTTTCATGCCTGATTTCTGGCAAAATAACGGTAAATTGGCAATTGAGACACAAAACTGGGCAGCTGCAGCCGATACAATCCTGAATGAGGTAGCACAAGTAAATGTTGCTGCCCGCTCTGAGTTCAACATCAGCAGCAGACAACTGAAAGTTGTGGTTGAATCTTATTACACCTTCATGAGTACTTCAGCACCAAATAAACTTTTTGTTGCAATGCTGCTGGACAGTATTATGGGTCCGCAGGAAGGTGCATCGGCTTATAATCCTTCGGCATTAAATGCTGACGGCAATTATATGCACAGAAATATTCTTTTTGATTATATCAGCAGCGGATTAGGGATTACTAATCCCACATCCGGTAACTTCCGCGCCGATACCTTTTATTATAATGTGCCCGCTGATTTTAATGGCGGCAATTTTGAACTTTTTTCACCAAAGGTAGCGGTTTGGATTACAGGAAACGACTACGCAAATGTAATTAATGCTGCTTATTCCGAAATGACTTTAATTTCAAATGAGGCACTTGCAGCCAATATTCTTTCTGCTGACTGGGATGCAGATTTTAATCAGATCTGCGGCAGTGAATCTGCACTAAGTCTCGAAATTCAGAATTTGGGTAACAGTGCCATTGATTCCGTAAGCGTCGGTTATGACATTAATTCAGGCGCTTCTTTTGGCAATTTTACGGTTTTACTGAATACACCACTGCCAATTGGCAAAACGGCAACTATTCAACTTCCTGTTATCAGCGGTCTCAACAATTCAACAAATACCGTACTTTTAGGTATCCGTAATGTAAATTCAGCGGTCAATCCAAATACGGATCAGATTTCAACACAAATCTCCAAAGCCTCACTTTTTGTTTCCGACAGTACCAATGGCGTTCTCAAAGTACGCTTCGATAATTATCCGACTGATATCAGTTGGGAACTGATTGACGAAACTGCCGGCGATGTTATTGTATCTGACAGCAACTATGCAGTGTCAAATGCGATTATCACACAAAATTTTACAGCTGTTGAAGGACATTGTTATGCTTTGAAACTGACGGATGCTTATGGCGATGGTCTATGCTGTAACTCTGGTCAGGGTTATTACGAACTTAAAATTGGCAATCTGCAGATTTTTAGAGATGATGAGTTTGACTTTGAATCGGGACTTAAATTTACCTTCGAAGAAGGTGTTATTGCAGTAAACCAAACAGCTAAAACAACTTTTGAAGCAACGGTTTTCCCCAATCCTGCAACTACAGAAGCAACGCTTCGTATCAGCACTGCCGTTTCCGGAGATGCTGAAATGGCAACTTACAATGGTGTGGGCCAGAAAATCAGCAGCAAAATACTGAATCTGAACGAAGGGACACAGTTCCTGCCTTTATCTGTGGAAGGTTTAGCACCTGGGTTCTATCTGATCAGTCTGAACAAAGGCGGAGAAAAAAGCAATGTGAAGCTGATGATTGCAAAATAAAATTCTAATCACAAAGATTTTTAGATAAGCCTCGGAATACGGGGCTTTTTGTTTTGCAGCAACTGCAAAATCTGTCGCAGCTAACGATAAAATTGGGCGTTGCTGTCGATACTTCTGGCATTATATTTCCACTAATACCCAATTTTTATGACCCCGTAGGTCTACACACAGTGTATGCTCCGCGAAGCGAACCTGAAGGGCTCCGCAAAGAGAATTACTTATGGCGGATTTGGCATTATTATTTTTTATCCCCCTGATGAAAACATCCTGAAAGAAGCCATTGCTTCGGTTAATTTTGAACCATTGCTAAAGATAAAAGCAATTCTTAAAAAATCATTCAAGCCCATCCTCGGGCTTTTTTTAATATACTAAGGCCTATTTTTACCAAAAAACTGTTATTTTTATAACTGAAAGCAGTTAAAACTACAATGTATATGAAAAAAATTGCCGTACTCACCTCAGGTGGAGATTCTCCTGGCATGAACGCCTGCATACGGGCAATTGTTCGTACTGCTCAATATCATAATATAGCTGCATTTGGAATTCGAAGAGGGTATCAGGGACTGATTGAAAATGATATCATTGAGTTAGATGCCCGAATGGTTGGCGGCATCATCAGCAAGGGAGGTACTGTTTTGGGAACCGCCCGAAGCAAGGAGTTTATGACCGTAGAGGGTCGAAAAAAGGCCTATGAAAATCTGAAAAAGCATGGGATTGATGCAATTGTGGCATGCGGCGGAGACGGGACTTTCACCGGAGCTTCTGTTTTTATGAAGGAATATACAGACATTGCCATTGTAGGTACGCCGGGTACAATCGACAATGACCTATATGGAACAGACTATACAATTGGTTATGACACAGCGCTGAATACCGCAATGGAGGCCATCGATAAAATCCGTGATACTGCTGACGCACATAACCGCTTATTTTTTGTGGAAGTGATGGGTCGCGATGCTGGATTTATTGCCCTGCGCAGCGGTATTGCCACTGGTGCCGAAGCAATTCTGGTTCCGGAAATCAGAACCGTAAAAGAAGAATTGATCGAAGATCTTAAAAAAAGTTATGAGCTAAAAAATGGCTCCTGCATAGTTGTAATGGCCGAAGGCGATGATGCCGGACATGCCTATCAGCTGTTGGAAATGGTTCGGGGCAAAATTCCTTATGAGGATATCAGGGTAGTTGTGTTGGGACATATTCAGCGCGGCGGCAGTCCAAGCTGTTTCGACCGTGTACTCGCCAGCCGATTGGGTATTGCCGCTGTGGAAGCCCTGGTAAAAGGTAAAAAAGGTATTATGCTGGGCCAAAATGGCTTGAAAATCGCAGAAGTTCCTTTTGAAAAAGCTATCAAACACCATCAGGAGTTGAGTCCTTATCTGGTTGCCATGATGGAGGTGCTGACTGTCTGACAGTAACAATGAAAGAGGCTATGTCTCGTTTCAAAATAAGTATAGCTTTAAATTTTTAGGCATAATGACCTTATTACTTATATTTATCGGTGGCGGATTGGGAAGCATCAGCCGTTACGGATTGGGAACATTGTTACCCTATCAGGGCGGATTTCCATGGGCGACTTTTTGTGCAAATCTTGCGGCAGCCTTTATTTTGGGCATCGTGATGGGCTGGCTGGCCAGACAAAATCCCGATGCTGCTTTTGGCAATAATATGAAATGGTTGCTCGTCACAGGATTTTGCGGCGGATTCAGTACCTTTTCCTCTTTTTCCAATGAGACGCTGTCTATGATAAAACAGCAGCAATGGACTTTAGCAGCTATCTATATCGGGCTGAGTTTATTGATGAGTATATCGGCAGTTGCTGCCGGACTGCAGATTAAGTTTTGAAAATTGGTTCATATGATAATCTGCCTTATGAACATCTGATAATCTAAAAATTAATGAAAGAAAAAAAATCTGCCTTACATATTTCAGAAGGAACCGAAAATCCGGGCACTTTCGACCCCAAGCTGCTGCAGAAATTCAGACGTAAAAAGCACAGTGTTAAGAAGTATGTAGAGGGCATAATGAGTGGTGACCGCATCCTGCTCAGCCAGGCAATCACCCTAGTCGAAAGCAGCAAAGAGGAACACCAGGCAGCAGCAGAGCAAATCGTTGCTGCCTGTTTGGAACAGCCTCACAATTCCATAAGAATAGGCATTACGGGTTCCCCCGGTGTCGGAAAAAGTACGTTTATAGAATCATTTGGCAAGCTGCTCATTGAAAAAGGATTGAAAGTGGCAGTATTGGCTATAGACCCCAGCAGTCAGCTCACTCATGGCAGTATTTTGGGCGATAAAACGAGAATGCAGGATTTGTCGGTGCACCCCTCCGCCTTTGTGCGCCCCTCCCCTGCCGGCGATTCACTGGGCGGTGTAGCGCGCAAAACCCGAGAAACTATATTCCTTTGTGAAGCCGCGGGATTTGAAGTCATTATTATTGAAACAGTGGGCGTGGGACAGTCGGAAACTGCAGTTCACTCTATGGTCGATTTTTTTCTGCTGTTGCTGTTGCCCAATGCGGGCGATGAGCTGCAGGGAATCAAACGCGGAGTGGTAGAAATGGCGGATCTTATTGCTGTCAACAAGTCGGACGGGGCGGCAATAACTCAGGCAAAACTCGCCAAAGCGCAGTATCAGAACGCTCTGCACCTATTCCCGCCAAAGGCCGGTGGTTGGATTGCCAGGGCTGAACTTTGCTCCGGACTCAGTGCTATGGGCATTGATCTCATTTGGGATAAAATAGGCGAATTTAAAAGCAGCATGCAGGCCAACGGACATTGGCAGCAGCACAGAGCAGAACAGTCAAAATACTGGATGCACGAAAGCATTATGCAGCATCTTAAGGATCTTTTTTATCATCATCCGGCAGTGTTGGATAAAATGCAGGCTATTGAACAGGCTGTAGAGGAGGGAAAAATCTCTTCATTCAAAGCGGCAAAGATTTTATTGGATACATTTCTGAATTATGAATTATGAACCGAGCACAGCGAGCTCTTTAATTATGAATTATACAAAATGAGCCCTTACAAAACCAAGAAATAGATTTTAGAACTCGGGCAAAACAAAAGTTCCAACCATCATCACATCCGCATATCTTCACAACTTGTCCCGACCCAAGACGGGATCCGCACATCAAAATCATGACTATACAGCAGGCACAGGAAGCCGTTGACAACTGGATTAATACCATAGGCATCCGTTACTACGGAGAATTGACAAATACGGCCATTCTCATGGAAGAAGTAGGCGAAGTAGCGAGACTGATGGCCCGAATTTACGGTGAACAGTCTTTCAAAACAGCTGAAAAAGCAGCCACAGCAAAGGATGACTTGGCGGAAGAAATGGGGGATGTACTTTTTGTACTCATCTGTCTGGCCAATCAGACCGGTGTAGACTTGGGTGCTTCGCTGCAAAAAATCATGGACAAAAGAACTGTCCGCGATGCCGAAAGGCATGCCAATAATCCGAAACTGAAATAGTATCGACTAACTCGCATTTGGCGGATTGCCAACAAATTTGTACTTTTACAGTATTATTGAGTCTATATTTATTATTAATGCGAATCAAGTGTTAAAAAAGGTCTTTTTTTTACATCAACGGCTTAGAAATATTTGCCATAATAATTTGGCAATATGGTATTT
>JBIKQC010000493.1:0-3737 GCA_044349855.1 Saprospira sp. | reverse complement strand
TGCAAAATCACTGTAATTGTCATTAGGTGGCCAAGGCGGCATCTGCTTATTGACAACATATGTCTGAATCTGTGTTTTAAATGCAAATGCATTGCTGTATGTCAAAAGTGAAAATGGTGCAATTCCGCCGGGATGATGGCAGGTACCGCACTTATCAAATACCAATGCTGCGACATTATCACTCCAGGTTGGCGTCTGCGCCTGAGTTGCCGAGCCAATAAGCAATGCAAGAAGGGGAAGTAGGATTTTTTTCATTTTTAGTTAGTTGATTGTTAATTCAAAGTAAGATAGAAAATTAATTTTAAAAAGCAAAGCGCTCGAATTAAAAATTCTCAAAGAACCTAAAAATCATTGGCGTTCTTTTCTATTATTTATCTATTATTTACAGTCGCTGAAATGGGATAGCATTAGCATGGAGAAAATGAGTTTTTTGTGCTTAATGGGGCTTAAAGAAATGGCCGTCGCAGCAGCAACGGCCATGTATATTCTGAATTATTGGATTTTTACTTGAGCTCAGAGAGTTTGATCTCGTATTTCCAGATAAATTTTCCTTTGGTATCAAATTCCTCGATACGGCAGATACGTTCTTTGCCTTCAGTGAAGATTTTTATTCGTCCGTAATTCTGATCGCGGATGGCTGTTTTTTCAACTCGAAGCGGATTATTTTTCGGATAAGAAGGATCCATAAAACTGGTGAGCGGGGAACAGGTAAATTCGTAAAGCGGATAGGTTCCTTGTCGCTCTTTTTTATTCAATTCACTATAGTGTCTGTCGCCGCTGACAAGTATGATGCCCGGAATTTTTTCTTTTTCAATAAAATTCATAAAATCTCCGCTTTCATCGAAGTATTTGCCCCAAGTTTCGCCTGTCTGTTCCACGGGCAAAAACTGAGTGCCGCTGAATATGAATTTAAAATTGGCTTTTGATGCAGCAAGTTTTTCTTTGAGCCAGGCCATTTGAATATCGCCCAGGAGTTTATTGTAACCACCCTTTTTATCGCAATTAAATCGAGAGTCGAGGATAAAGAAATCACAGTCTCCCTGACTGAAATGTGTAAAAACGCCATTGCTTTCATTTGTACCATGGTATGGATTTACCCAAAATTTCTTAAAAACCGTAAGTGCTGTATCCTTCATTTTAAAACGGCCATCGCTGTCATTGGGTCCGTAGTCATGATCATCCCAAGTTGCGTACTGCGGACAGCTTTCCAAAAATGTTTTATAGGGTGTGCGCAATCGGGTACGCAGATTTTCCTTTACCATTTCTCTGTAACTGTTCCACTGACCGGCCAAATAATATACATTGTCACCTGTCCATACCATAAAATCGGCATTTTCTTTTGACATAGTAGTAAAAATTCGATTCAGGCGCTTGCGTTTACCACCTGCATTTAATGGAAATGGATACTGAAATGCACAGGATCCTGTAAGAAATGTAATCGTGTCTTTTATGGCAGCAGCGGGAGTTTTTTTGAGGTAAACCTTTGTCACCATATAATCATCAATCAATGGCTCAATTTCAAACTGAATATCAGTTATATCCTTTCTTTTATTATAATCCTCCAGTGATTGGGCAAAATTATGTTTCAAATTATTTTTCTTAATGCTATTATCCAACAACAAAAACCAATGGGTTTCGGTTGTATCAGTATAATGCCCAGGCATTGGACCGATAGCTACCATTAAATTATCTTGTGCAGTGAGTCCAATTGATAAAAAAAGGGCACAGATTAGAATGATTTTTGATTTCATGCAGACAAAAAGTAGAAATTATTAAATAAGACTCTTTCCCGGATCAATAATTCAAAGAAAGAAATATCAATTCCGAGAACATAAGTTGTTGCGAAGATAGTACAAATTATGTAATTTTGCAGTGCTTAACACAAAGTGTTGCTATCCAATTTTTATCAAGCGGCAAAAGTTAAAGATATTATCTTTTAATAAACATTAAAAAATAATCAACATAAATCAATGGTTTTCAAAGTATCTTTCAGCCCAAAAGAAACAGAACAACTTTTTCTCACCTACCTGAGAAACCCCAAGAACTATGCTGAAATTAAAAAGCGGCTTTTTGGTGAGATTGCTATGATTGAATTCAGGAAAAACCTGAGAGGCCGCCTTTATTTTATGGCAACACTTACCGGAATTGCAGTTGTCAGTTCCTTTTTTTCCATTTTTGCAGAACACTGGGGCAGCTTGGGCGCAATATGGATTATTTGGGCCGGATTTATAATTGGGTTAGGCGCGTCATTGTATATGGCCTATAAAGATGACTTTCTGGTGCTGAAAAGCAACGAGGCCTGGTTTCAGGGATTTGAAACAATTGCTCATAGTTCTAAAACCTTGGAAGATTTTATTATTGACTGGAACCTGAGGAAAAACATTGCAGAAAAGCCAAAAGAAGAAATCTAATATTTAAAAGCCCGATTTTCGGGCTTTTTTTTATGTTACAGGTTTCCAATTCCGATAAAAAAAACAAGTTCAGGAACTTGTACAGGACTAAAGCTGTTTGGTAAAAAAACTTAATTTAAAATCTAAGCAAACTAAAGCAAATGAAAAATCTTGTACAAATTTCCAAATTTATGAGCCTGGTACTCAGGCACAAGCCCGAAGAATTGGGCATTACTCTCGACGAACAGGGTTGGACTGAGGTAAATGTACTACTGCAAAAAATGCAGCAAAAAGGATTTACCATTGATATGGAAATCCTAAAACAGGTCGTGGCCGAAAACAGCAAAAAAAGATTCGCTTTCAATGAAGATGAAAGTCTGATCCGTGCCAGTCAGGGACATTCAGTGGAGGTGGAATTGGGCTACATACCGGTAACTCCCCCCGAATTTCTATACCATGGCACGGCCGAGCAATATGTTGAAAGTATCAGAAAAGAAGGCCTGCAGAAAAGAAACAGACATCATGTACATTTATCGGCACAGATTGAGACAGCCACTCAAGTAGGGCTGCGTCATGGCAAACTGGTTCTGCTGAAAATCAAATCGGGTGAGATGCAGCGTGCAGGATATCAGTTTTTTGTTTCTGAAAATGGAGTATGGCTAACAGAATCTGTTCCTGTTGAATTTATAGAATAGATTTAACTATTAGGAATCTCCTTCAACCAAAACATCCCAGGTGTGGTCTGCCAATAATTTTACAGTGGCCAAAAAACGCTCGAATTTATGCCCTTTTGGCCCCCATTCCTCCGGACTGATCATGGACAACAGCATGGATTCATCTTTTCTGAGATAAAGGTGATAAATATGGCTTATGATGGGTTTAAAATTCATATCTGCAGCATAAATCATTTCTGAAATTTCTACCCTTTTCTGTAGCTGACGCGCCTGTTTGGCCAGCAATTCAATCTGTTGTTGAATCTGCTGCATTTGAAGGTGGGTTTGTTCCTGCATGGCCTGTATAGCCAATCCTTTTGTTCGGCCCTTGTCCATCGGTTTAATCACAAAACCGCCGACAGTATGGGCATAAGGCAGAAAACCGGGATTTTCGGCGACCTTTTTGGGGTCAATGGGATTGATGAATTCTTCTTCCATAAATTGTTTTAAATAAATGCTCAGGATGCCTATTGGCTGGAGCAATCTAAATTGTAAGTTTATTAAAGATAGATAAACAAATCAGTTGGAATTAGGTTGCAGACCACATTTCTTATGTTTGCGTTTTTTACTAAAAAAAATAATCCCCACCACAGGTGAGGATTATTTTTATATTGAATACTGAGAAAACTTAGAT
>JBIKQC010000492.1:0-3748 GCA_044349855.1 Saprospira sp. | reverse complement strand
ACAGCGCAGGTTTCCGAACTTTGCATTCAGGATGGCATCAGCCCTTTTTTGACATTTTCGCTGCAAAAAAAGAGCCCTGAGTATCAAATTGTCAATCGGAAATTCTTTCCCTTCAAAAATATCCTGGATGTAAGTGAAGCTGATAATGTTATTCCTGAAGTATTATACTTCCTGAAAAGAAATGAATTGGTTCAAAAAGCCAGACTCGAGACCTATCCGCTCAGTCAAAAACCGGAACTGAATCCCGGTGAAAAGCTTTTGGAAATCCCTGCCGGAGAATGGCAGCATTGGGAACAGATACAATGTCCCTACGGTGATTACAAAGAACCAAAACCCGAAGAAATTCAGCAGGAACTGCTGAAAAGAGGCTATAAATTAAGCATTAGCGGGAAAATGGATACTGAAACCAAGCAGGCACTGCATGAGTTTCAGGCAGACAATGATTTGGAAATCGGAAAGTTTAATGATGAAACTGCCGCCAAACTTGGTTTGAAAAGAGAAAGACTGATAAGAATTGAAAATTGATATAAAATCAGTGCTGTATAAAATTGAAAAGCAATAAATAAAGCGGAAATATGTCGGCTCCTCGATTGAGATTATTCAGTTTACATTATATGGTCCGGGTACTGAACGATTTTGACCGGAATAACATGTCCAATGAGATAAAAACTAAGTTACTGCAGGAGTCAGCAGTGGACTATGGGGTTGAAAAAGTAAATGGTGTTCCGTTTTAATGAAAAGGGCAGTCCGTGGTGGGCTGCCCTTTTAATGTCATAGCTTAGAACACTTTATTCAAGATAAGTATAGTAAATTAAATAATTTGTGCCTTTAAAATTTCCAACCCCATACATTACAATTAGGGAATATCCGTCTTTCTGAAAAAATGCTTGGCCGTCTATATAAATGGCCGTCATATTATTATTTTTTGCAAATTTATTTCAAAAAAAGCTATTTCCAGAAATATTATTGCGTTTATCTTTTTATTGTAAGTAAACTTCTGTTTACTTTTTTCATCTGGATTATCATGTAATTCTATTAAAATACTCAACCGACCAAATGTTTTCACAAATGCGTTGTATTAGTTTCTGTCTTTCAGTGATGTCGATTTTCTTAAAATCAGGATGTGCATTAAATTCCAATTTCTGAATTTGTTCCGATTTTAAAAAGTTAGGGTTCTTGGTATAATAAGTTGGATGCAAAGTTTGAGCATAGGTATTTTCTTTTAAATAATGTTCTATTTTATCTTCATACTTATCGCTGCTGAATGATTGGTTGGTGCCTTGTGGTAATAAAACCAATGCACCTATGGAATTTCTCCACCTTTGGAAATCATTTATCTGATCGAACTCAGCGCGGTGATGGTCAAATTTATTTGCCCAAATATGCTCTATCTCAAATTGTTTTCCGTTGGGATGGTGATAGGTGACATAAGTGGTGTCTTTGCCAATA
Organism: Saprospira sp.; assembly: GCA_044349855.1. GTDB lineage: Bacteria > Bacteroidota > Bacteroidia > Chitinophagales > Saprospiraceae > Saprospira. The sequence goes on along the minus strand of JBIKQC010000492.1, from coordinate 2,299 downwards.
AGATTATCGAGGTGACTGGTAATGCGTGATAACAAATGTTTCACAAACCTTTTATTCATTTGGTGTAAAGCAAAACCCATAACTCCTGCCCATGTTTCGGGAATTCGTTCTACTTCATTGGTAAGGTTGGTGCTTAGTGTTTTAAGGTCATTATCTCTAATCAACTTAATCAGATTAAACATAGTATACTTAATAGAGGATGCACCATACTTGCGGTAATTAACTGACCTGCGAACAGTAAATGTTTCAATGTACCGAGCGACAAAATCTACTTTTTGCTCAATACTACTTTGTTCATCTTCATATTTTATAGCTGCCAGTAATAATGGATTTTGTAAGGATTCAGCAATGCCGAACTGTTTAACGTAATTAGAATGAGGCATTGAGGTATTAAACGAGTTTTCGGCATTCCAAATTTTGATGAACCACTTAACATAAAACGGAAATTGATTTTTAAAGAAGGTGTAAAAATCATCGGAGGTTTTAAGTTTGAATAGTGTTTTGTGGCTATCCTTAAACCAATTGTGAAAGCGTGAACCAATCAATTCAAAATCTTTGTCTTCCGAATCGGCTTTGCCCGGACGAATGGTAACGGCATATTTTGCTCTGAACCATGCTTGAAAAAATACTTGATCGGCATTTTCATCAAAAGCGTGCAACTTTTGTATTTCTTCTTTCCAAATGCCGTTTATTTCGTTGCGTTGCTTTTTATCGGTTATTCGTGACAATACATAACCCTTTAACATTTCGGTTGGGGTTAGATTTAAGCCACGATCATTCATAGTTTCAAAAATCAAATAAGCATTATCATCTGAATAGGCAGTTATTTCAACAATCACCACATTTTCTTTAAACCAATCTATAAAAAATGGTAAAGCCTGTTGGGTTAATTCTTCGGGAAAACACTCATCAATGTCTTCATACCTTGCCACCATATTTTTGATGGTTTCATCATCATCGTCTTTTACAATGTATTCTCCTGTTTCAAATAATGCTTTCAGGCAAGGTTCACGCATTTCGTCCGACATGTTGAAGGATTTTTCATCGTATTTCTCAGAAAATATCAGTTCGCCAATAGATACTTTTTGTGCACTAGCACTTTGTAAATGATTAAGATAGATTAATAGCAATGTAATAGAAGTAATACGCTGCTGACCATCGATAATTGATTTTTTGCCTGTTTCGGGGCTGATGCTAAAGACTACAGGACCTAAATAATAACTTTGATAATTGGCTACTTCGGGCCGCTTGTGTTCGGTATTGTATGACTTTAAAAAAGTAGTGGTTAAGTCTTCGACTAACAGTTTGATGTGCTTTTCTTGCCAACGGTATTCTCGTTGAAAATAATCAATCGTAAATTTTTGCTCCTTCAACAGCTTGTTGATGCTGGTATCGGTAGCTTCTATCTTATTTTTTAACTGTTGGCTCATACTTTTTATTGATTATTGGGTTGCCATTCTCTTACATCTATTTTGCCCGTTACCGCCGGACTGATTAACTAGGTGTTATCAAATCCTCACCTTTTATCTACAATTTAATTTCGTTAATAATTGTGTCAAAATAACTGTCAATGTCGTTACGCCATAAATAGTTTGGGTGATAAGTTCTAAAGGCAAAGTCCACACCGTCAAGTTTTACTTTAGAAATTTGTCTGTCTGAAAATGGGGCAAGTGCTTGTTTTTCGAGTTTGCCAAAGTTGTCATTAACAATACTGTCATAATTGGGTCCTGTAAAGAATAAAACAATTCATTATACCAACTGTTGGTTTCTTGTCCGAAAACCATTATACGTATTTCTCCATTATTAAATTCATCTTCGTTGTCAATTGTCAATAGCAATGGACAAGTTGGTTTCAACTCAAGAGTGTTGTCTGCCAGAATTGGTTGCATTGCAGAACAAAGGTCGCCCCATTTAGAATTGTAAAGATTTAAAAGTTGGTCATTCATTTTTTTCAATCATTGTCAATTTGTTTTTGTCATCCAAAAAGTATGAATTAGCCTCATAAAGATGCTGAAAAAGAAAAGGGCATCTCCTGGTACGGTCAATATGTCCCGTTCAAATTTAAAATAAATCCCTCAATTTCCCCCTATAATACCCAAATATTTTAAAATTCATCTTACTACTGTTACTACAGCCTACTACAAATGGCATCATTTGCCCTAATTGGGTTGATAGTGTTCAGCAATGGGAAGTTTGCCGCAGCAAGGTTTACCAAAATCGTCTTACTACAAATGGAGCTAAAAAGGTTTGAAAAGTTGCTTTTTGGCAGATCTGTATATATATTAATTCTTTTTTATAA
>JBIKQC010000463.1:0-4019 GCA_044349855.1 Saprospira sp. | reverse complement strand
ATTATTGTTTGAGAACTGAGTTTTGTGATATTTGTTATTTGAGAATTAGTTTAAGATTAAGAACTGAGTTTTGAAGGATCTATTATTACAATTTAGAGATAGCTAATTGAATATAACTAAAACGCCCGCTATGCGGGCGTTTTACTTTGTGTGGAATAAATACCAATGTTAGTTTATGAATTTACATTCGTTTTTTATTACTTAATACATTGAAAATAAAACCATTCTCAAATTCTCAAATTAGCAAAAGCGCTTTCTCAAAAGCAGCAATGATCATATCCGGATCCTCCAATCCAATATAATATCGTACCATAGTAAAAGGCAGAGTCGGCGCATTACCACCTAATGTATCGAGGGTATAGAACAATGCAGTAGGCACCTGCAGTGATTCGTAACCGCCCCAGGAGACAGCCATCAGGAAAACATCTGCCATAGCTTCACAGAATTTTTCCATAGTTGCAAGGTCTCCTGCTTTAAAAACGGCGGAGAAAAGTCCACCTGCGCCTTTCATTTGTTTTTGAGCCAATTCGTATTGCGGATGAGATTTGGACCAGGGATAGATGACTGATTCAACCTTTGGATGATTTTCAAGATATTCTACCACTTTAAAGGTCGATTCCTGAGAGCGCTGAAGGCGAAGCGGTAAGGTGCGCAGTCCGCGAAGAATCAGCCAGGCATCGTTTGGTGAGATATTGGCGCCAAGCCCCATAAATTCAAAGGCGAAGATTTTAGCCACCATTTCATTGCTGCCGCAGAGCACGCCGGCAACAACATCACTGTGTCCGTTGATATATTTCGTACCTGAGTGTACAACAATGTCAACACCCATTTTGATGGGATTCTGATAGAGCGGACTGCTGTAACTGTTATCGCAGATACTGATCAAATTATAATCTTTTGCCAATTTTACGCAGGCTTCGATATCCTGCAATTCAAAACTGATGGAATTGGGACTTTCCAAATAAAGCACTTTGGTATTAGGCTGAATAGCTTTTCTGAAATTTTCTACATCTACTCCGTCAACAAAGGTATATTCTACACCAAAACGAGGCAGAAACTGCGTCAAGAGTTTGTAAGTCCAAGAATAGGGTTTCTGCACACAGACAATATGATCACCGGCATTCACATTGGCAATAACAGCTGCCGCACAGGCTGCAGAACCACTGCTGAAGACCAAAGCATCTTCGGCCCCTTCCAATTCAGCCAATTTTTTGCGCAGAATAGCCACTGTCGGATTGCATCCTCTGGTATACAAAGGATTATGCGCCTCATCCTTTAAAACTCTGCGGAACTCTGCAAAGGTTTTATAAGTAAAATTTGATGATTGGATAATCGGCGGCGCTACCGCATTGAAATAATCTTCGCGATTTTCGCCAAGATGAGTAAGAATATAGGATAATTCCATAAGATAAGATGAAAGATGAAAGATGAAAGATGAAAGATGACCGCGTAGCAGCCACGAAGGAGTGAACCGTGAAGCGAACCGAAGGACCACGAAGTGAAAGATAAAAGGAGTTAATATCCAGGAACTAGAAAAATATGGTAAATAATTATCATTGATCATTAAGGATTGCTTTAAGTTCCTGAAGCAGCACCCTTTTCGTTAAACTGATTTGACTTCGTTTCGTTTCTGATGATCTGATTTCTGACAATCTGATAATCTCAACAAATAATTGAATGAATGTTGTAAATTTACTGAATAAGTTAATAAATTTAGGACTAAATATCTGCCAAAATTCTAATCTATCAAAAGGACATGAAGCTATTTTTCAGAATTTTTGTTTTCAGTATCCTTATATGCACTTCTCTATCTGATTCTAATGCACAGGTGGGTATCAATATCCTTCAACCCGACAGCAGTGCAATATTGCATTTGGAATCGACTAACAGAGGCTTTTTGCCTCCTCGTCTGACCAGACAGGAACGGGATAATATCGCTGCGCCCAAACCGGGCCTCATGGTTTTCAATACAACAGATTCCGTTATGCAGTATCATAACGGCGAGTGTTGGATCAGTACCTGGCAACGCAATTGCCGCGACTGTGCTTTCAATTTTCAGTTGGATAACAATGCCGGCTATATAGACCGTATTTTTAGCAATAGCGATACCGCGCAACTTTTTGTTAATCAATTTGCAGGAGACACAACAACAATTGCAGTTTATATTGTACCCAATCTTCCACAAGGTATAACAGCTACACTCAGCAATTTTATTGTGAATGGCAGCGATACCATTACATTAACAGTAAATGCAGATATTTTTGCCCCTCCCGGCATTTATCCTGTTATTGTACAGGCTGTTTGTGGAAATACAATTGGTAACCAAGTTTTTATTGTCGCTGTTGACACCTGCTTTGAAGTAGATATTAATACACCTCAAACAAATTACAATCTGCAGGTTGCCAATAGCTTGCCAACCAATGTACCCATATGTGTTGTGGCAAGAATTGCTTCCGGTGTTACTTTGCAGAATACAGCTACTGCTCCGGTATTTACTACAGGCAACCTTCACCCTGACTCAAGAGTCGGCATTTGGAACAAAGGAGATCTCCTCGCAAGGGGCGGTAATGGCGGAGCCGGTGCAGGTATCAGCGGCGGCGGCAGCGGAGTTGGTGATAATGGCACAAATGCACTGAATCTGACCGTTCACACACATGTAGTCAATGACAATGGTCGCCTTTATGGCGGTGGCGGTGGCGGCGGTTCAGTCGGTTTGGTACAGGCTATCAACTTGGGTATCGGTACTTTCACATTGGGTATAGGCGCCGGTGGCGGTGGCGGTGCACAGGCAGGTATTGGCGGTAATCTTGGAACAGGATTGGGCTATTATGCTGCAGGACAGAATGCCACAACCGGCATGTTTGCTGTGGGCGGTGATGGCGGTTTGCTTTCTACACCAATAAATTTCAATCTTTTTGGTGCAAGTTTTACCCTCACGCCTAATGTTGAAGGCGGAGATGGTGGAGACTATGGTGTTGATGGAACTCAAGGTACTTTGACTGTGAATGTACTGGTACAAATAAGCATTCCCCTTATTGGCAATGTTACCCTTCTGAATCAGAATTTCCCTAATCCTCCTCCCACGGGATTTCCTGTCGGCGGTGTAGCAGGTAATGCAGTAAAACGTAATGGCAATACAATGATAGGAAATATCAATGATGGCTACTTTCAGTCCAGCAACATAAAAGGAAGAGTAGGAAACTAGGCTTATTATTGGAATAAAAAGTGTTAAAAAAAACCTAATGTTTAATTTGGCAAGCTGTTTGATACCTTAAGAATGACGTTCATCTATGATCAAAGCATGTTTTTAAGAGTGCCAAATTATATCAGAAGATTTTTAATATTTAAAATGATAATTTACAAAACAATGATAAAGCTGTTGGGAGCACTAAGCTTCGTTTTTCTATTTTTTGGCAGCAGTTATGCTCAAACATTTGAGGGTATAGTAGTATTACGTCAGGTGAGCGGAGAAGGATTTACAAATGACTTGACCTGGTATATCAAAAAGGATAAAATCGCATTTGAGATCATTAATCTTTCTGAGACAGGCACCATGAAAATGCGTTTCGTTCCAAAGCCTAAACAGAACAGCATGCTTATGGTCATCAACACTACTCAGGGCGAAACCAAAAATGAGATCTCAGCTTCTGAAATAAGCAGTGACATAGATATGAGCAAAAGCGAAGTAAAAGATAATGGGGTAAAAAATTCTGCTGAGTATGGTGAATTGAATATGATGACAATTTCTACACCCAATACAGTAACCGAATCTGAAATTGATAAATCAATTGACGTTGATCTTTCCAAATACGTTGCCTTTTTAAAAAATGATTATGCTATTCAGGCGCTAATAAAAACTAAACAGATTGGCTTTCCGCTCAATTCAGTCACTAAAGACAAGAGCGGAAATCTAATCTCAAAAATCTCTGTAATCTCTGTCAAGAGAACTGCCGTAAGCGACAACTTCTTTAATTGATTACAAGCGGAATGTATAAAAAAACAGAGAGGCGATTTCGGAA
>JBIKQC010000147.1:0-9262 GCA_044349855.1 Saprospira sp. | reverse complement strand
CTATTTATTCCACAGTTTTGGCAGAAGTAATTACCATTACATCAGCTTCAGGACCATCCTGATATTGAGGCATTCTCTTTGTTTCAAATTTGATATAAAACCATTTGCCCAAAAGTTTTTTATCAGGGCCAAAGCCTTGATTTTCCGATGTAGTCTCTTTCTCACTAAGTTCAGCGATAAAATCTATACTTTTATCCTCATTTTTTCCAAATTCATAGCTCTTGCCTTTTTCATCTTCGAACATATAATGCTCAGCATCACCGAAAGCAAAATCTACAAATTTGAGTTTAGTCCCTTTATCAGCTTCAGCTTCTTTTTTGGGCTCCTCTTTAGCTTCAGTGCTGTCTTCTTTTTTATCTGTTGCAGTACTCTGATTGCAGGATGCCAGGAAAAATACGAGGCCGGTCATTAAAAATAGTAGTTTGATCATGATTGTGTTTTGATTCTTAGTTTAATATTTATCGTTTTACTCCAATCAGAGTAGCCCCTTTAAAGGTTGCTCCCGTTAGGTCGGCACCTGTAAAATCAGCATCTTCACAGTTGGCAATTTCAAAATCTGCATCACGAAGATTGGCCCCTCTGAAATTGGCGCCTGTCAAATCTGATCCTGTAAAATCAACTGCGACAAGCTGTGCGCCTTCAAAATTTGCCTCTGCAAAAAAAGCATCCGTGAGAAGCGCTCCATTTAAGGTTGCTCCGCTGAAGTCGACATTTTCAAAAATTCCGCCTGACATATCACAGGATGAAAAATTACCCCCTTTGCTGATTTTACAGTCAGTAGCGAGCTTTTTCATGGAAAGTTTCATCTGTTCCCCATTGGAGGAACTTCCATAATAAAGGTTGATAGGAATACCCGAAACATGCAGTCTTTCCCACCTGCCTCCCCCACCCCCTCCAGCAAGAAACTCGGCATGTGTTTGAAGCATTTTGGAAAGTTCAGTTTCTGGCAAAGCACCACCGCTTTCTGCCATACTTCTGATGAGTTGCGGATTCATAGAACTGTCACGAGGAGGTATTTCTGAATCTTTAAAGCCGGGAACAGCTTTACGGGCTGCTCCATCAGTTGGCTCTTCCAACTCAATCAATCTGTTCTCATTTAACCATGGCCCCTCCTCGCTATAGGAAGCAGTCTCAAAATGCTTTCCTACTTCAAGATGTTCAATCCATTTTGGATCTGTCACCCAAATTCTGTATTTGGCCCAGGGCAGATTTGCGGGATCTCCCCAAAATTCTATCCAATGCTGTTCCCAAGCATCGTCCCAATCATCATCTCCGGATTTTAAACCCTGATCACGGCAAAGCTGATTTACTTTTTCATGGGCAGCCGATTCGTCCCATGGAAGATTCTCTGCCTGATAAATAACTGCTTTTGAGATGTATTTGTCCTTGATACTTTCCAAATCATAGGGCTGATAGGAAACATCATGCGGAATAGACTCTCCAAGAGGACTTGTAGGTATGTAATTATAATTATCGTCAAAACCGTAAGCCTCTGAAGTAAGCAATTGCAACGCAAATGTAGGGTCTTCGGGGAATGGGCCTGCATCTGGATGTCCAAATTCTACATAAAGGTCTATCCATGAATTGCCTTTATTTGCCACTGTAATATTCCACATAGTACTCATAATGGGTAAGGTTTTATTGTGGTAAAATGCTTATTAGGCTCTAAACCAATTTTTTGTAATTATAAAGTCTGAATCAAGAAAAATTTGAATCAAAGATTTCATGTATCTTCAAAACTGCTGCATTCTAATGATTGCTCTAGTTTTATTATTCCTTGTATTTACCTTTTGCCTGTGCACTTACATATAAATAAAGATTTTTAAGCTGTTCCGGACTCATCTTTTCTGCCGTAAATTCCGGCATGTAAGAATGGTTGCCCATTCGGGGCGGAAGTCCTTCCCTGACTAAAAAATTCATAGATAAAATGTAATTTTCTTTTCTTGTTGCTTTCTCCATAGCTTTGAAAGTAAGATACTCATTATCCAAACCAAAAAATGAATATTTTTTATTCAAGTGACAGTGCAGACAGCCCTGATCATAGATTGCCTTGCCTTCTTTCAATTTTTGTTTATTCTTATACTCAGACTCATCCGGGGCAACAAACTTTGGAATTTTCAGAATATGAGCCGGCATAGCAGCTGCATATTTGGTTTCCAGAATTTTCGCTGCAGATTCCTTATCTTTCCCATCAGAAAAGGCCAAATCGATCTGTTTTTTTTGTGCTTCATTCAGCTTCAGATCGCCCATTTTAAATTGAAGTGTCCAAAAATAAGCAAGGATAGATTCAATTTCCCAATCAGCCAATTCACGACCCTGAGAACAGGTTTTAGAACAGAATTGGATGGCTGCCCGCAGGTCTTTATTTGCTGCTTCTATTCCATCTACTCCTTTGTATTTTACCTGATAATCATCATTATAAAATGATGTCCTATTTACAATTCCATAAAAACCTGAGGCTTGAAGGAAAGGCACCTTATTTTTCATGGCAAAATCCAATCGCATTTCGGCTGAAATAAGAGAGGGATCTTCAAATTCTTTAACTACATTATGACAGGTCGTACAAACATAAAACTTGCTCTGCTGTTTAGTTCTCTTACCGTCAGGCCCGATGGCATAGCCTTTGTGTACAAGATCGCGGCCTTTTTCTACAGAGGCCCCTTTTATTGTTTTAAGTTCCGAGGCATTGCTTTTACCCAATTTTTTCAGAACATCCCCAATAGGTGTATTTTCATCCGGAGCTAAATCCGTTTTAGATCCTGTAAAGGGATAAGTCATTGCTCCAAAGCCCGTTATTAGGGCTATTCCGACAACGACCAGATATAAAATCCTATGATTATGCATATCTTAAGTTTTTAGGATGCTAAAATTCCTTTTTAATTTTCAGGCACTGTCTTTTTTATTTTCACCAATCGGCTTATTGTAAAGCCTAGACGAAACTCTCCTTTTGTCCAGTTGGATGAAGTGTCAGAGATATAGTCGGTGCCTACAATTCCACGGGAATTGGTCAGATTGACCTGAAAGCTGTGGCCGGCCGTTTCAAATTCCATACCTACACCAATGGGAATCTGGTACCTGCGGCTTGAGCCCCAATAGGTTTTAGACATTGGGAGATTAGCGTCGAGCATGAGTGCAGCGCCTTTGCTAAGCTTGATACGGGCGCCGGCATTAGCAGTAAAAAGGGCATTACTTTCGCCATTTTTGACAAGATTTCTCCAAATCATCATCGGTGAAATCTGTATGGAAATTCTATCGCTAAATTTGCGGGCAAAATGCAGTTCGAGGGCATAGCGCCAGCGGTTTGCAAAAACGCCTTTACAAGTTTCGCAGGTTTTAAAACTGCTCAAAACCGGATTATAAGGGTCAAAATCTGTGCGCTTCATTGTCGCCCAAGAAGCATTTCCCAAAACAGTCAAACTCAGTGGAATTTTATTGTCAACAGTCTGTGTCAATGGACGGTATTTCAAAAAACCATGCATTAGCTGACGCATATCTGCACCGCCTTTTGTACGGCTGATACCTGCCATCAGATTATTTTTAATTCCATATTCAAAACCTACAGCAATATCGGCAGCATCTTCCAAACCAAAAAGATTGCCCCAACTATTTTCGGGTTTCCAGCCCTTCATAATATCTCCGAATCGGTGTATTATTCGTATGTCTAGATAGCCCTCTTTCACAGTTTCGGTCGAGTGACTGTTTATAATGCGTGTTGATGTAAAAGTATGGTAAACTTTTTCAGACTGTGCCTGAATTCCACCGATAGCAGTAAGACTTAGCACCGATGTATAGAGAATTTTAGCTATTTTCATAATGTAATCTGATTTTGTTTGGTTAGATTAGTTTTGAGGAAATCCGGCTGCGCGCCAGCAATTCAAAATTGCCACTTCCTCTGCAGTCAATGCAGGCATACCCATTGGCGGCATTGTTTGCTGATCGAGTGCTCTTATTCCAATTCGATCTTTGCTTCCAAAAACCTGAGTATAATCATTCAGATTTGGTGACTGTGCATTTAAATGACAACCGCCAACTGAACATTTTGCATCGATAATAGCCTTTACATTAGCGGTGTAATTTGCGGTAACAGTGTCACAAAAAGTCAATTCCTGAGGCTCCGGAAGTTCATTGGTCTTACAACTGTAAAATAGCTGAAAACTGAACATCAAAGCAAATGAGGGGAAAGCAATTTTTAATAATTTTTTCATAGTCGTTTGATATTATTATTTGGATTTAATAAACCTTCTGCCTTAATTTGCATTAAATATAGAGCATTAATTTTATTTGCAAATATTCTTAACAACTTTTCAATATGTATCCTGAATATTTAACAGCCCCTATGGCTAAGGAACTCACTGATTTTGGTTTTAAAAGCTTAATTTCTGCTGCAGAAGTAAAAGAAATTTTGGATCCTAAGGAAGGTACTGTACTCATTGTCATTAACTCTGTATGTGGTTGTGCTGCTGGTGGCGCACGTCCCGGAGTAAGATTGGCCGTTCAAAGCAGCAGCAAACAACCTACACAATTGGCAACTGTTTTTGCGGGTGTGAATAAAGAAGCTGTTGACACTGCCCGTGAGTTTATGCTGCCTTATCCTCCCTCCTCTCCTGCTGTAGCCCTTTTCAAGGACGGCAAGTTGGTGCATTTTCTCGAGCGTCATCATATTGAGGGCCGCAGTCCGGAGATGATTGCTTCCAATTTAAAAACAGCTTTAGAACATTACTGCAGTTAAACAAAGTTTAGTTATCAGTTTTGAATTTATAGCATTACCCTGATTGAGATTCCATTTTCAATCGGGGTAATTTATTTTAGGAATTGTTATCTTTGCATAAATAAATACTGCTTTTTGTTAAAGCAGATAAATCATTAGATAATTTAAGATACGATGCGAGCGATATTTTTTCCTATATTTTTAATAATTTTCTGTCTGGAACTCTCAGCAAAATCTGAAAGATTCAGATGTATTATTCGCGATGAACCGTCAACGAGTATCTGTATAGGATGGGACCAAACTTCAGGTTCAATGCCCCGCCTATATTTCAGTTCCGATGATTATGATACTAATATTAAGCTTTATCAGCAATCTATAGCGCCGCAGCGGACAATTCAGTCAAAGGGTATGAATAACCATTTTGTCCGTTTGTCCAATCTGAAACCGAATACAGTATATTATTTTGTAGTTTCTGACAGCGAAGGAAACAGCAAAAGATATTCTTTCCGCACATTACCCGATGATGCAGAAAGCAGACTTTCCATTATCAGTGGCGGGGATTCGCGAAAATTGAGGGCTGCGAGAGTAAATGCCAATAAACTGGTTGCTAAACTGCATCCGCATTTTGTTCTCTTCAACGGAGATATGAGCTCTGGCGATTCAGATCAGGAGTGGAAAGAATGGCTTGATGACTGGACCGAAACGATTGGTGCTGATGGCAGAATTACTGCCCTCATTCCCAATCGCGGGAATTCAGAAATGAGCAATAATTCTATTCACGAACTTTTTGATGTTAAAAACTTGGAAATTTATTCGGCAATAACCTTTGCAAGAGGCTTACTTCGTATTTATACCCTAAACAGCAACATTCCGGCAAACGGCATTCAACGCGACTGGCTGGAACGAGATCTGTCTCAACATCAACAAATCGCATGGCGTCTGGCTCAGTACCACAGCAGCATGCGTCATAACTTAAAAAAACAGCCTGACAACATCGATCTACGTAAAAACTGGGGGACTCTTTTTGACAAGTTCAGGGTTCAGTTGGCTTTTGAAGCTGATACCTGTTTTGCAAAATTCAGTTTTCCGTTAAAAACAAGCAATGATCGTGGAAATATTGACGGTTTCAGAGTTGACGAGCTAAACGGCACTGTTTATCTGGGCGGTGGAGGTTGGGGTTCATCAGTATCTGAAGGAACCGAAAACAATAAATTGCTCATTGCCTCCGGCAGTTTCAATCACTTTCATTGGATTTTTCTTGAATTGGGCAAAGTGGAAATCAGAACCGTAAAAACGGATAATGCTGCAAATGCAAGCCAATTGGATGATCAAAACCGATTCAACGTTCCAAGCGGCATTGAATTATGGGAACCGGGCGATTTAAAACTACTGACAGTAGTCAACAGACAAAAAGATAGTTTCAGGGCATTGCCGAAACAGATTCTAACAGAAATCAGACAACCGAAGGCACATCTTATTGCCGATGGCAGTATCGAGCTAACCTGGCAGACTGTCTATGAAGAAAAGGGCATGCATTACCGCATACAGTATTCCAGTAATAGGGTTTATTGGAAAACATTGGCTGAGGCAGAAGGCATAGGCGCTAACAGTACAAAGGCCAATGATTATATCTTTTCAGATGCTCCGGGCTTTAAAAAAGGGAAGATTTTTTACCGCATTATTGCACTTGACGCAAATGGTAACGAAAAAGTTGAAGCTGAAATAGATGCGAGACTATTGAGCAGCGACGGAGATATGGAAACGATAGTTGTTAATCAAAATATTGGCATATTAAAAACCGAAATTGAACTGCAACAGGTTGAAAACACCCTGCTTGAGATTCTGAACACGGACAGAAAAGTTGTTTTTGTACAGAAAATGCCACTTAAAACAGGAAAACAAGAGATAATATTGAATATTAAGCATTTGAAACCAGGCCATTATCTTTTTGAAATCAATCAGGGTGCTCAGACAGTAAGGAAAAATTTGATGGTTGTTGGAAGGAATTAGGTATTTAGTAAAGGGTACTTGGTAGAGAGTACTTGGTACTTCTGCTTTCTGACACTGTTTACTTTTACTGTCACTTTTCAAGACGTTCTGTCGAATCTTTTATTCACTGTGCGAGACGTTCTGTCGAATCTTTTATTCACTGTACGAGACGTTCTGTCGAATCTTTTATTCACTGTGCGAGACGTTCTGTCGAATCTTTTATTCACTGTACGAGACGTTCTGTTGAATCTTTTATTTACTGTGCGAGACGTTCTGTCGAATCTTTTATTTACTGTGCGAGACGTTCTGCCGAATCTTTTATTTACTGTAGAGACGTTCTGCCGAACGTCTCTACAGGTACTTTTTATCTCATTATCATGAAACTAAAATTCAAAACAAATATCAATTGCGGAAACTGCATCCGTTCAGTCAGCGGTTTTTTAAACGATATTAAAAATATCAGTTGGGAGGTTGACACCACATCACCGGATAAAATATTGACAGTGGAAGGTGAAAATCTTAACAAAAAAGAAATTGTAGATGCCGTTGAAAATGCCGGTTTTGACATTAACGAGCTCAAAAATTAAAAAAACGGATAAAATTCAATGGTGAATTTTATCCGTTTATTTAAATAAATTTATTAAAAGACTTTAGTACAAGGCTTTATAATATTTTATCTGTCAATTAACCTTCTGTAACTTCTTCCGTAGCCTGTTCTGTTTCATCAAAATTCAACAGATTGCGTTCCTGAAGAAAGCTGAACCATTTGATCAATTTTTTAATATCGCTGATCAGTACTCTGTCGCGGTCATGTTCCGGCATTATTTTCTCGAAATAAGCGCGTAGTTCATTTCCTTCTGATTTTATGTCGAGCGGTGGATTTGTTTCCAGATCTTTGAGCATTCTTTTAAATACTACTTTAAGTTCTACTGTATCCTCCTCCGTTTCTGTATAAATGGAAATAGAGGCGAGTGGAGTAAACTGATGCAGACGGGCTGAAACAAAAAATCGTTTGCCGTTATCAAAATCTTCTACGATCAAACCGTTTGATCTGTTGCTTGCCATACGGAACAGGCCACTGCGTCCGCTAATTGCTACTAATTTTTCTAAGTTCATATTTTGAGATATGAGATGATTAATTTTAAAATAAGTAAAAGGAAGGTTTGAAGAGAATTATTCTTTGAACACCTTTCATCCAAACATGACTGTAAAATTACAAAATGCCCTTAATTTTTCATTCCAATTGCAATTTTTTTATCAGTTAGCTGCAAAACTTTAAAATTTGTAACAAAACATATAACTTCGCATCTGATAATTCTGAATGCAGAATTATGAACCTTCCTTACTTACACCTGATACCAAATACACGATACATAAACAAACACAAATATAAATGTCAAAATACAGATCGCACAATTGCAATGCCCTTCGCGGCTCAAACGTCGGAGAAACCGTAAAATTGGCCGGGTGGGTGGCCGACATTCGCAACATCAGCAAAAGTCTGCTGTTTATTACCATCCGTGACCATTACGGAAAAACGCAGTTGGTCTTTTCTGATGAATATTCAGAAGCATTTGAGGCAGCAAAGACGCTGAAACCTGAAAGTGTCATCTTTATTGACGGGGAAGTTAAATCTCGCGGCAAGGATGTAAATCCAAATATGGCTACCGGTGAAATCGAGATAGTTGTAACAAATCTGACGATCGACTCTTTGGTTGAAAATCTGCCGTTCCAATTGCATGAAAATCCGGGGGAAGACCTTCGTCTCAAATACCGCTTTATCGACCTTCGCCGCAGTGAATTGCAGGAAGCCATCAAAATGCGTTTCAAAATGATGATGGAAATTCGAAACTTCCTGGCAGATAAAAACTTTTTGGAGATTCAGACGCCTATTCTTACCGCAAGTTCTCCGGAAGGTGCCCGCGACTATGTCGTGCCGAGCCGACTCTATCCAGGTCGTTTCTACGCATTACCGCAGGCACCGCAGCAGTACAAACAGCTGCTTATGTGTTCAGGCTTTGACCGTTATTTTCAGATTGCTCCCTGTTTCCGCGATGAGAATGCCCGTGCCGACCGAAGCCCTGGAGAGTTCTATCAGCTCGATATGGAAATGGCCTTTGTTACTCAGGATGAGCTGTTCTCCCTTTTGGAAGAAATGTATGAATACCTGCTGCCAAAGGTTTGCAACAAGAAAATGCAGGAGTTTCCATTCCCGCGTATCAAATTCCATGATTCTATGGAATGGTACGGCAATGATAAACCAGATATCCGTTATGATATGAAGATGCAGGACCTGACCGGTCTTTTCGGCAGTTCTGAATTCAAAGTTTACAAAGAAATGTACGATACCAACGGCAAATGTGTAAAAGCCATTTTGGTAAAAGGTGCTGCAAATATGGCCCGCAAATTCTTTGACAATGCTCAGACTGTAGCCAAAGACAATGGTGCATTCGGTATCGGTTACATTCAATATGGTGAAGAAGAGATAAAAGGTTCTGTAGTGAAATCACTCAGTGAAACTGAACTAAACGGCATCAAAACATCGATGAATGCTGAAACGGGGGA
>JBIKQC010000491.1:0-3752 GCA_044349855.1 Saprospira sp. | reverse complement strand
TCATCACACCTAAAATTTACTGATCAGATGACAGTGGCTTATCGCCAATTCTTCCGCCTTAAAACTGCTGTATTTTTTATCCAATTTGACAGTTTCGAGTTCCTGCAAGTTACCTTCTCTGAAACTGAATTCCGTTACAGGCAATGACAATTCCTGATACATCGTCAAATAATCCTGATATCTCAATCTGTTTTGTGGCTGAATGCTGTTATCTATCCAGGCCCAGCGGCTATCTGAGAATTGCAGGAAGTTATATATATTAATAGTCTTATCGAAATGGGCAAAATGATCCGACATATCAATAAAATGGGACATGATACCATTTTCTTTATTCAAAACCCTGATAAAATCCTTAATAATCGGTTTCAGAATATTGGGATAAATGTGTTCAAAAGTATTGTTGGAATTGACCAGTTCTACCGAATTATCAGGCAAAGAAAGCTTGCGGGCATCTTCGATAAGATAGGTCAGGTTTATTTTTTTTAGAATTTCTTCAAATGACAGGCTTTCAAAGTTTTTATAAATCTCCTGAAAAACCGCCATTCTATCGGGTAATGCTGTAATAAAATCCTTGAGTCGATCGGCTTTCAGGCATTCCATGAAGCGGTCAAAAGTGGTCTTTAATCTTTCCTTATTTGTGAGCATAGATATATCTACCGAATAGATTTTATCTGTCCCGCTGAGAAAAAATGCCAATGGAACTATCGGATACCAGCCTGTCCCGATCTCCAGACTGCTGGTAGGAGCTGCTTTGCCGCAATATTTTGAAAATGCAGACAAATGAGAAGTCGCATGGCTAAGGCGGTCATAAAAATACTCGTCGTTCAAGTAGACGCCCTTGGTGACATATTTTTGAAAAAGATAATTGATTTTATTTCCGAATGGCAGGAAGGATATCGTTTTCTGAACAATGGCTTTTTGTTTCCACTTTTTCATGAGGCTGTTGTTTTCTCGTTTGGTTTATGTTGCGTTTGAGGATGCAAGATACAAAGTTAGAGGCGCTTTAGAAATATCAGAAGAAAATTATCCTAAATTCAAACTAAAATCTTATTATTGTCATCCCCTTATTTACTAAACACTAATAATTTATACTATGACTGAAAAAGAAAAAATGCTCGCCCTTTTTGATCCTGCTTTATTGTCACCAAAATTCAAGGCGCTCTGCGAACATTGTTTTGATAATGGAATGGAAGTTTGTCAGGGCTTTGAAATGTATAGCAATCAGGCAGATGCTCTGCAGTATTTTTTACCGGCAGAAAAACTGGCAAAACATAAAAATGATTTCGTCATTATCGGTCAGGCTACACACAGCGGCAGTCTATATGCCTTTTACAAAGCAGGCGGCAAAACTCAGGAAGAATGGCCGGTTGTGGTTTTTGGCGATGAAGGCGGAGCCTTGGTTCTGGCGAAGGACATGGGCGATTTTCTTCGTTTCCTTTCCTTGAATGTAGAACCTTATGTTGGTTCCGATTATGAAACAAATACCAATAAATTTGACCTTTATCTTTCAGAGGAAGAGGAGGAAGAAAGCCCCTTGCAGGATTATATTGAATGGATTGAAGGAAGCTATAAGCTGAATAGAGTCACTTCGATAGAACAGGCTGAAAAGGAGATTATCAAACCTGCACAGAAATTATATCAGAAGGGATTGGATGAGATTGTGAAGGAGGAGGAATGATTGCGACTTTTAAAAATTTTGTCAGGCTGAAAGCCTCCGTCAGGAAATGCCTGAGGGATAGCAGCAGACGCAGCGGAATAAAATGTAGCTGCTGGAGCGGATAGCCCGACCCCGAATATTGCTTTGCAATTTTCGGGTGGCAGGCCCAAATTTAATAAATAAAAAATGTGCATACTCATCATATGCACATTTCATATTTTAACCTCTTCCTTCAACCCCTAAATTCGGGATATCATCTTTGGTTATTTCGTAGAGTCTGTTTGCCTCTTCTTCTTTGAATTTCATGACCAAATTGAGTGCCTCAGGCACCACGTCACTGCTGATAACAATTAGCGAACCTTTGGTTGCATGGTCGATTGCATAAGCAATTGCCTCTTTTTCGGAAGGAATAACAGTGACCTTTTTGGTGGCTGAAACTTCGCGAACGCCGGCTACAATCATCGCAATAATTTCCTCTTCGGTTTTACCGCGCAGATTTTTGTCCTGACGGATAATGATTTCATCAAACATTTCGGCGGCAATGCGACCGATATCATTGTTGTCCTCTTCTCGTCTGTCACCAATACCGGCTATGATGCCTACTTTAGGGCTGCCATCCATTTTTTCGACAAATTTCTGTAAGGCTCTGAACCCAGCTGCATTATGTGCATAGTCGAGCAGGATATTGTAGTTTTTAAATTCGAACAGATTGAGTCGGCCGGGAGTCTGAGAAGGCGATGGAATAAAGGATTCGATGGCCACTCTGATATCTTCTACCGAAATGCCCTGCGTATAGGCAGCAAGTACAGCAGGCAGTACATTCTGAATCATGAAAGCTGCACGGCCGCCAAATGTAAGCGGAACATTGATGGCTTTTGAGACACGAATCTTCCATTCTCCTTTTGCGATAGTTATGAAACCGTCTTCATAAATAGCGGACAGGCCTCCATTTCTCATGTGTTTTTGAATGCGTTCATTGTGCTCGTCCATGGAGAAAAGAGCCACATGCACACCTTCCTGCAGACCTGAACGCATATCATAAACGCGGTCATCATCGGCATTCAGGATAGCATAGCCACCCGGCATCACTGTTTCGGGAATAACGCCTTTTACTTTTGCCAACTGATCGAGGGTGTGAATACCTTTCAAGCCCAAATGATCGGCAGCGACATTGGTCACAATGCCGACATTGCATTTTTTGAAACCAAGACCTGCACGGAGCAAACCACCGCGTGCGCACTCCAAAACTGCAAAATCAACGGTAGGATCTTTAAGTACAAATTCCGCAGAATTTGGACCGGTACAGTCGCCGGACATCAGCAGTCTGTTTTGGATGTAAACACCGTCAGTGGTGGTATAGCCTACTTTATATCCCTTCATTCTGGCAATGTGTGCAATAAGTCGGGTAGTTGTCGTTTTACCGTTTGTACCGGTAACTGCAATAATTGGAATTCGGGAAGTAGCGCCATTAGGATAAAGCATATCGATCACATGGGCAGCAACATTGCGCGGTAAACCGCTGGTAGGAGCGAGGTGCATTCTGAAACCCGGAGCTGCATTTACCTCAAGTACGGCACCACGCGTGTCAGGCAATGGTTGAGTAATATCTGTAGTCATGACATCAATACCGCAAATGTCTAGACCGACAATTTTAGCGATGCGCTCTGCCATGAAGACATTGTAAGGGTGAACGATATCTGTAACATCCTCAGCTGTACCGCCAGTTGAAAGATTGGCAGTATCTTTTACGTAAAGTATACGGTCTTTTTCGAGCACTGAATCCAGCCTAAGTCCCTTCTCTTCAAGAATGTTATTTGTAATAGGGTCAACTTCAATCTGAGTCAGTGTTTTTTCATGACCATAGCCGCGGCGTGGGTCTTTGTTTACTTCGTCAATCAGCTGTTGAATAGTTGAAACGCCGTCGCCCACTACGTGTGCGGGGGTGCGCTTGGCAGCAGCCACCAATTTGTAATCTACTACCAAAATACGATAGTCAAAACCGGTGATAAAACGTTCAACGATTACTGAACGGGATACTTTTTTGGCTTCTTCGAAGGCAAAGAGAGCAGTGTCCATGTCCTGTATATTGATGGTA
>JBIKQC010000490.1:0-3757 GCA_044349855.1 Saprospira sp. | reverse complement strand
ATTAGCGACGGGATTGCTTTAACACCTTTCTAAGTCGTAGGCTTTAGCCTTCGGGTGTCATTGAATCTCAAACTGAGCTCTTGGCGACTTTATGTCTCTTATCTTACATCTCAAATCTCTTATCTTATATCTCAAATCTCATATTCTTAAAAAAAGATCTGTTTGTCATCAAAATTTGTAAAACTGTCTAAACAAATTTGTCATTTTTAAATCATTATGCGATATTTGTAATAATGAGGTTGGCGGAATGGCAAAAAGCAGAATGTGTTTTACAATGAATTGGATACATAAAAGTAATTTGCCATTCCGCTCTTTAAGTTAAATCACTATTATGAAACAATTATTTTATCTATGTTTTGCCTTGTTTTTGGGATCATGTGCAAAATCTTCCTTACCTGTATATCCTGCCAATTGGACAAAAAATTGGCCGGAGGATAGTAAACCTTCTAATTTTGATACCCTATCTAAAATTGCTTATGAGGTGCAGCGCGATGATAATAATATTTATCTTCACCTGAGTACCAAAGAACTTGCTTCGCAAATGCGTATTTTACGCTATGGATTGACAATTTCACTGGATCCTACGGCTCAAAAAAAGGATAAACAAAGTTTTACTTTTCCAGTAGCAGTTCCTGATTCTGCAGCGAAAGGATTTTCCGGTCGGCCTGAAGGTAGAGGAGAAGGCCGTGAAGGCAATCCAAACGGGGAAAAACCAACTGCGTCTCCCACGCCTGAGCAAATGCAGCAACGTATTTTAAAGCGTGTTTACAAGAGATTTTCAGAACGTCCTAAAGAGATGGCAATCAAAGGTTTTGAAGGTATCGACAAAAAAACAATAACCTTGGGCAAAGATCCTTCCGATATTCAGATTGATTTGGAGTTGGGAAGCGACAATACCTTAAATTACTATGCCGTTATCCCCATCAAAAAGTTTTTCGGTCAAAACAGCAATGAAAAATTCTCTGTCGGTATTGTTTCCGGATTTATGGTGATGGATGAAAATTCAGGCCCATCGATGGGCGGCGGGATCGGCGGTGGCGGCGGTCAACCGCAGATGAGTGAAGAAGATCGGGCAAAACGCCGTGAGTTTATGATGAAAATGATGGAACAGATGACTTCTCCAATTGAAATTTGGTTCAATGTCGATTTGAAATCCGGTAAGAAATAAGAAAATCCCGCAGCTGCTGTAGTGCTTCTGCGGGATTTTTAATTGTGGCGGATTCGCCTTAATTAGAAATCCTAAATCTAAGATTTGAATACATCATATAAATAATTTAGCCTTTGAGCTAAATCATCGGTACCTAAATAGCCAATTTTCTTTTTGATAATTTTTCCGGCTTCATCAACGTAAAAAATAGCAGGAGAGGCTTTTGCTTTTAATTTTTTAGAAAGTATACTGCATTGGGATTTGATCAGTGTATTTCCGGATTTTGTAATTTCTATGTTTTCGGTATCGCATTCAGCAATGAGCGGAATCTTAACAGGCATTATTTTGAAATGTTTTCGAATGCTGCTCCAGGTAGTTTTTGCAGTATCATTAAACTGCCTGATCTGTTCAGGAGTATTTTCCAGAATACCGACAATTTGCAGATTTTTATCCGCAGGGACAGATTCTAAATCTTTTAAAAGCATCATGGCCGCAGGACATCCGATGTGAAACAAAACAACAATCGTTTTTTTGTCTTTGAAATTCTCATTGCTGAAAGTTTCTCCCTGATTGGTTGTATAAGAAATTAAAGGAAAGTCCTTTCGCTTAAAAGTTGAAGCAGAGAGCAGAATAAAACAAAGCAGTACAGTTAAATAGCGCATAATCGATGGTTTTTTAATTGTGGCGGATTCGCCCTAATTAACTTTTCAGCAAATTCAAATCCTTGCAGTTCATCAGGGATTTCATCTGCGTAATAGCAACGAGATTAAGCTGCCAAAGTCTTTCTGTCTGTGGAATTCCCTGATGAATGAGTACCGCATTGATGCTTTCCATATTGGACAAAACCACCAACTGTTCTAAAGTAGCTGTTTCACGAAGGTTACCCGAAAGGTTTGGATTGACATCTTTCCATTGTTTGGCGGTCATGCCGAAAAGCGCCATGTTCAGCAGGTCCGCTTCGCTGGCATAGATGAGGCCGACCTCAGTTCTGTTGAGCTCTTTGGGGATCAGATTTTCCTTGATGGCATCTGTATGAATGCGGTAATTGACCTTGGAAAGCGTGCGTTGCAGATTCCATTCCAATTTCATTCGGTCATTTTCCTCCGTCTTTAAACGTTGAAACTCTTTGATGAGATAGACTTTGAATTCGGCCGATATCCACATACCAAATTCAAGCGCAATATCTGAATGCGCATAAGTGCCGCCATATCTGCCGGCTGTGGCCCGCAATCCAATGGCATTGGTCTTTTCAACCCATTCCTTTACACTGAGTTTATAGGAGTTTAAACCGGCCTGACTTTTAATTGCGGCAAATTCGCCATAATTAAAATTTGGATTGTAAACCGATTCCCAAACACCCAAAAATTCAACTGTATTCCTGTTTCTGAGCCAATCGGAAATAAAAAAATCGCCATCTTTTGCCTTCAGCATATCGGTAAGCGAAATATAATCCTGATTCTCTTCTTTGAAGATAGTGATTTCAGTGCCCCTGACTTCAATTTTTTGGTTCTTTGCCATGTTTAGCAATTAAGGATTGAAAATTAAGAACCGAGCTGGTTCACTTCGCTTTCCTGCGGTTCACTTCCCGGTCCTGCGGTTCAACTTTTCATCTTTATAGAGCTCTCTCGTCTTGGGACGAGATCGGTTCATCTTTTATCTTTCATCTTTCATCTTTTAGCTTTTAGCTTTCATCTTACAAAATATAGGGAAAAACAGCCCTTCTTTTTTTGGGGTATTCTGTGCCGAATTTATCCAAATACCAATGATGATGTGCCACTGCCCGTGGTAGCAGGTTGGCAACTGTCCAAATAGAAAAAGATAGTGCAGGAGCCGACCAAAGCATGAGCGCAAAACCCGTCCATTCTAACATTTCGCCAAAGAGATTAGGACAGGAAACGTATTTAAAAAGGCCGCCATGCGGAATTTTATATACGGTTTCACCCGGCTTACGCAGTGCCAAAAGGATATTATCAGATTGAAAATTGATTATCATGCCCAAGGCAAAAATAATGATCCCAAATTCAAAACGGATATCACTCAAATAATCTATGCCATATTTAGTGACATCGCAGATATTGCCGAGATAAAAACCGTTCAAAAATCCATTCATGATATTAAAACCAATTGCAGAGCCCATAATGGCCACCGGCATACGTTTTTTTAAATCCTTCTGTCTGAACGGATAAATCAAACTTCTATTAATATAATGCAGATTCCAAACGGCAAAAAATACCCACATAGCGGGAGTAGGCGTATTGCCGCCAAAAAGGAAAAACAGCGAAAAGGTAATAGGAGAGGGCAATTCCATAAGACACCAGGCTAGCCTCGCATTGATGGTAGGTCCAAAATCATCGCGGGTATGTCTTCCAAACGGAGCTGTCACCTTGTGTAAGAGGAAAAAAGTGCCGATGGCAATTGCAATCCAGCAGTAAACTATAATGTAAAATATAAGATCGGACATATCATTGAAATATTAGGTGGATGTTATTATTGCGAAACAAGTGTTAAAAAAGGTCTTTTTTTTACATCAACGGCTTAGAAATATTTGCCATAATAATTTGGCAATATGGTATTTATACGAACAATGCGCAGTTTTATCAGGTCACCCCT
>JBIKQC010000065.1:0-13385 GCA_044349855.1 Saprospira sp. | reverse complement strand
CCTCATTGAAACAGCTGCAGGTGCTGAAGTAAAATCTTCCCCTGCTGTGGTTGAAACTGCCGTAAAAACTGAAGGCACTCAACAAATCGAAGGAAAACACGAAGCTCCTGTTGAAAGCCCTGCTAATTACGGAGATGGCAGCCGTTTCTATTCTCCTCTCGTAAAAAGTATTGCAAAAGAAGAAGGTATTGGTTTGGATGAGTTGGAAAAAGTAGCCGGTAGCGGACAAGGCGGCAGAGTTACCAAATCTGACCTGCTCTCCTATTTGGAAAACCGCAGCAAACAGCCCGCAGTCAAAACTGAAACCCAAACAGTAACAGGTAGCGCTGAAGTTGGCAATGCTAAAACTGTTAACGTTCAACAGTACAACCTGCCGGCTATCGATACCAGCGGAAATGTGGAAATCCTTGAAATGGACCGCATGCGCAAAATCATCGCCGAAAATATGGTGATGTCCAAACATGTTTCTCCGCACGTTACATCATTTGTAGAAGTGGATGTTACTAATTTGGTACTTTGGCGCGAAAAAATTAAAAAACCTTTTGAAGTAAAACATGGTGAAAAGATCACTTTTACACCAATATTCATAGAAGCTATCGCAAAAGCTATTGCTGACTTTCCTATGATCAATATCTCTGTACGCGGCACTCAAATCATCCGCTACAAAGATATCAATATCGGCATGGCAGCGGCCTTACCAACAGGCAATCTGATCGTTCCGGTTATTAAAAATGCTGATACACTTAATATTGTTGGTCTTACAAAAAAGGTGAATGACCTAGCTACCCGTGCAAGAGCCAACAAACTGAAACCCGAAGATATTCAGGGAGGTACTTTCACCATTACCAATGTAGGGACATTTGGAAATGTAATGGGCACACCTATTATACTGCAGCCTCAGGTGGCTATCATGGCAACAGGTGCTATCCGCAAAAAACCTGCAGTTTTGGAAACCCCTACCGGAGACGTTATTGCCATCCGTCACATGATGTTCCTCTCTATGTCTTATGACCACCGCGTTGTAGATGGTTCATTGGGCGGTTCTTTCATCCGTAAAGTAGCAGATTATTTGGAAGCATTCGATATGAACAGAGAGATCTGATAAAGTTATAAAGTTAAGAAAGCTGCCTGATAGGCAGCTTTTTTTATGTTTAGTTGATGTATGACTAAGGATTATTTTGACCTTACAGGAAATTGCCGTGAAAATCACCCACCCAAAACCTTATCAAAAAACTTTTTGATTTTATTTTTCAGGTGTCTGCTTTTTCTGATGCACTTATTTAGGTTATCCAGCACATCATCATTCAATTTTGCCATTAATTGAGAATTATCAGGCAGGTATTGTACTAAACTTTCAATATCCATCAAATTGGAATAATGCAAAGTCAATCCTAAAATAGTATGAATCTAAAATATCCGAAATACCATTTTCTCAGGGTGCTCCTTAGCTTTATTGTCTTTTTATTCTTTACGCTGCATTGGGATTGGGGTATTTATTCTATCATAGTTGAAATTACCTTAAATTTTTTATATTTCTGTTTTTACATCTACCTTGCTTTTACAATTCTTCTGCTATTGTTCAGTTTCCTTGAATCATTAATGAAAAGTCCTTTGAACTTGCTGAATAAGTTAACTTTTCTGTTGCTGATTTATCTTTTTTGGATAATATGGATACAATTTCAGGACTATGTGACTTTTCCGACTGGTTTTGAAATTGTATTTGGCGGCATTATCCTAATGCTGTTTGGGGTTATTTTCTTTGCAAATCCGGCATTTTTATTTGCAAAAAGAAAAAATACCTGATTAAATTCCTTAGACATCCTGTGTTTTAAATAACAGTTTGTTGCTGCATTATAAAATTGACAATCATGCAGATTAAAAATTCCTCTCCCTATCATATAGAATTAACATTTTTGCCATAAATAATTATTCAGATGCAGAAATAAATTCTAAAGTTGTATTTTTGTGCAGTTTTTAACTGGGAAGACCCCAAAAAGCAATTTATACCATGGAAAACAAACATAAAATCATTTACACCCTTACAGATGAAGCACCTGCATTGGCGACCTATTCACTGCTGCCAATCGTTAACGCTTTTACCAAAGCTGCCGGTGTATTAGTAGAAACTCGCGACATTTCTCTAGCAGGTCGCATTATTGCATCATTCCCCGAATATCTAACTGAGGAACAGCGCATTCCGAATACATTGGCCGAATTGGGTGCACTGGTGCTGCTGCCCGAAGCCAATGTGATAAAATTGCCAAATATCTCGGCTTCTATGCCGCAGCTTAAGGCCGCTATTGCAGAATTGCAGGCCAAAGGTTATGCTGTTCCGGGCTATCCGGATGAGCCTGCCAATGATGAAGAAAAAAGCATCAAAGCAAAATATGACAAAATCAAAGGATCTGCAGTAAATCCAGTGATTCGCGAAGGCAACTCTGACCGCAGAGCCCCAAAAGCTGTTAAACAATACGCCAAAACTCATCCGCACAAAATGGGTATTTGGACAACTGACAGCAAAACCTATGTCTCCACTATGGGCGAGGGCGATTTCCAACACAATGAGCGCTCTGTTACCATACCTTCCGCTACCAAAATTTCTATTGTTCACGAATCAGCAGACGGCAGCAAAAATCTACTGAAAGCTGATATCGCATTATTGGAAGGAGAAGTGATTGATGCGACAGTCATGAGTAAAAAAGCATTGGTAAAGTTTTACACAGAACAGATTGCTGATGCAAAAGCTAAAGGTGTATTGTTCTCTCTGCACCTGAAAGCCACTATGATGAAGGTTTCTGACCCTATCATTTTTGGCCATGCAGTACGTGTATTCTTCAAAAATGTATTCGATCAATTCGGCGATCTGCTCGATTCTATCGATGTAAATGTCAATAATGGTTTTGGTGATCTGTTGGCCAAAATCGAAAAATTACCTGCTGATCAGAAGGCCGCTATCGAAGCAGCTATTGACAAAGCTTATGCGGACGGTCCTGCTGTAGCAATGGTTGACTCTGACAAAGGCATTACCAACTTGCATGTGCCGAGCGATGTAATTGTAGATGCTTCTATGGCAGCTATGCTTCGCGATTCCGGCCGTATGTGGAACAAGGAGGGCAAACTGCAGGATACAAATGCAGTTATTCCTGACAGCAGCTATGCAAATATCTTTCAGGTAGTAATGGATTTTTGCCGTGAAAACGGTGCTTTCGATCCACGTACAATGGGTTCTGTTTCCAATGTTGGCCTTATGGCTCAACAGGCGGAAGAGTACGGTTCTCACGATAAAACTTTTGAAATCGCTGCCGATGGCGTAGTGAAAGTTGTAGATGCAAACGGAAATGTATTGTTGCAGCACAATGTTGAAAAAGGCGATATTTGGAGATTGTGTCAGGTGAAAGATGCACCTGTTCAGGACTGGGTTAAATTGGCCGTCAAACGTGCCCGTGCTACCGGCACTCCTGCCGTTTTCTGGTTGGACAAAAAACGTTCACACGATGCTCAGATTATTGCTAAAGTTGAAAAATATCTGAAAGAATACGACACTGTTGGTCTTGAATTGCCAATCCTTTCTCCTATGGAGGCTATGGCTTACTCGCTCAAACGCGTAAAATCAGGTTTGGACACAATTTCTGTAACCGGAAATGTACTTCGTGACTATAATACCGACCTTTTCCCAATTCTGGAATTGGGTACCTCTGCTAAAATGCTGTCAATCGTTCCTTTGATGAACGGCGGTGGACTTTTTGAAACAGGTGCTGGCGGATCTGCTCCTAAACACGTTCAACAGTTCTCAAAAGAAAATTACCTCCGCTGGGATTCACTTGGTGAGTTTTTGGCATTGGCAGTTTCTTTGGAACATTTAGCTGAAACAGCAAACAACAAAACTGCTAAAATCCTGGCTGATGCTCTTGATAAGGCAACTGAACAATTACTGAATAACGACAAATCCCCTTCCCGTGCTATTGGCGGATTGGATAATCGCGGCAGTCATTTCTACATCGCACTTTATTGGGCTCAGGCTATGGCCGCACAGACTGATGACCTTCAATTGGCTGCAGAATTCAAACCTTTGGCTGATTCACTTTCTGCCAACGAAGCAAAAATCGTTGCTGAATTGAATGGCGTTCAGGGTAAACCTGTTGAAATGGGCGGTTACTACTTCCCTACTTCCGAATTGGTAGAAAAAGCTATGCGTCCGAGTGATACACTCAATGCCGCTTTGGAATTGATCTAAGAATTTTCAATTAATTTAATATGACAAAAGCCATCTATTTCCTGAGATGGCTTTTATCATTTATGCTGGAAATTATATTTTGAGCTTCTTTATTTTTTGTGTTTTTTTATGTATTTTTGAAATCTAATCAATAACAAATTATTGATTTTACATATTTTAGTCTGCTTATTTATAAACAAAATAAAAAGTAGTATGTGTTATTTCACCCACTCATTAATAAAATTTTTTATTAAATATGCAAGCAATAACTTTAACATTAAATGAAACTATAGACACAATAGGTGCTATTTTAGGTATTGCATTATTCTTTTTAATAGGAATGATATTTCTGGTTATTCTTAAAGCTTTTTTATCGAAATTGTTTAATGTTAGAATCGTGAATCGATCCGGTCAAACACTTATTGATCCAGAAACTTTTGATGGGTTTGTTGATTTTACAAAGGCTGGCATTCAAAAGATTTTTGATAAAATTAAAAAAATAGATTATAAATCCTATAATATTCTGAATAAGAATGATTCCACCAAAATTGAAAAACTAACACAACTTATGGAATTGAGAAAGAATAATATTATTTCTGAAAAAGAACTTGAAATCTTAAAAAAAGAAGTTATAAAATAACATCTAAATTAAAAGTATTCTTTTTTTCATAATTAGAAACAAGTAAGCAATTTAATAATCCAGATTCGTATAATAATAAATTAAATATTTCCTTAACCGAATCCATTTTGGATCCATTTTAATAAACTTAGTTATCATTTTTAATGTCCCCATTAAATTAAAATTAGAATCATAAAAAAAATGACTGCTGTAAAATTAACAAACAAAAGGAATGAAGAAAAGCAATCTATTTTAGATGCAGATTTTTCTATAACTGGAAATATCTTGGTAATAAGAGGGAATCTTTCCCCTTTAGGTCTTCAAATAAATGATATTGTTATCTTCTCATCTACAAACTACTCTAGCGAATACAAATTCATAAGTCAAGAGAAAAATACATATGGTGAAGCTGTGTACAATTTCAAAGAGTGTTAAAACATCTTTATTGTGTTTGCCGGAATTAAGCAATTGTCAGGTATTAGCAGTTGATCGATATCATTCAGGTGAGTGTAGCAGAAGTGAATAATCTTATCCTTTCTTGCCATTGAATTATAGTTAATCGTCAATTTGGAATCGAAGGCTAACCTGTTGAAATGGGCGGTTACTACTTCCCTACTTCCGAATTGGTAGAAAAAGCAATGCGTCCGAGTGCTACACTGAATGCCGCTTTGGAATTGATATAGTATTTTGATAAATATTTTAAAGCCGACTCTTTGGGGTCGGCTTTTTTGTTTTGAAAATTCCCTCTATTATCTTACTTTTGTTTTGTAAGCTAATCTTCAAATTACAGCAATGCTTTGGGAAAACTGGTATAAATCAAAAACCGATATTGACGGCAAGTACACCGAGCTGGAGTCAAAACATATTCTGACCACGCTAAACCGGCTCCATGACCGGATTCTGGAAAGATTTCCAATATCAGGACTTAGTTCAGTCTGTGCCGAATGTATAAAAGTAGCGGCTGAGGTAGATCAGCTGCTTCGTAGAATAGAAAAGCCGATTTGGTTCCTGCGGGGGCTTATTTGGGTTACCATATTATTGGTTTTAGCCATTATAATAGGTATTTTCAGTATATTTTTTCAGCAATCATCGGGAATAAACGGTTGGGCCGACATCTTACAGGCGAGTGAGGCCGGAGTGAATGACCTCATTTTTTTGGCCATCGCCATTTGGTTTATCGCCTCTCTGGAAAAAAAGGCAAAGCGCAAAGCTGTACTCAAATCTCTGCACAGGCTTCGCAGTATGGCGCATGTTGTGGACATGCATCAGCTCACAAAAGATCCTGTTAAACTCATAGCATCCAAATTATTACAAACAAGGACTGCCTCCTCTCCCGAGCGTTCTATGAGCGCTTTTGAGCTTTCCCGATATTTGGATTATTGTTCAGAAATGCTATCGCTCATCAGCAAAATGGCGGCACTACACGCCCAAAAAGAAAACGACTCCTTTGTTTTGGAGGCAGTAAATGATATTGAACAATTGGCGGATGGCCTTTCATCAAAAATATGGCAGAAACTGTCGATGCTCGACAATGACATACTGAAAAACAATGTCTGATGTACATTTCGCCCACGCACACGCCCGCGCGCAGATTTGACAACTTTTAAAAAGTTGTCAAATCTGACGCAGGTGCCTGAGCGCGTAAAAAATCGAGACAGCTGTTCAGCAATATTTTTGAATGAACCGGCAATTCTTCCCTTTCGGGAAAAGGATGTCTGCCGCCAAAAACATGATCAGCTCCCTCAATCAACAGGTATTCAGCATGCGGAGCATATTTTATCAGATATTCCGCTGAGGATAATTTCACAGCAGGATCTGCCGTTCCATGTACAATCAGCATCGGCTTTTTGAAGCCTGAAAGTGCTTGTTTTACCGAATATTCTGCAGCATGAGCAGCAAAATCTTCATAAAGCTGATAATAGAGCGGCATCTGCTGACCGGTACGGGCATTTAATGAATACTGAACGCCATTTTCTTTCCAGTTTTTTAACTGTTCAGCATCCTGCCAGGCATAATCCAGCTCATGAACCGATGCCCAGGTGATTAAAGCAGCAATTCTTTCATCTTTTGCCGCTGTCAGAAGGGCGATTGGCCCTCCCCTGCTATGCCCTACAATACATATTCTCGATTTATCAAGGCGATATTCTGCTGCATTTTCCCACACCCAATCAATGACTGTTTTCAGATCTGCCAATTCCTTGCTGAAATTGTTATTGCCAAATGCTTCCAAGTCGGAAAACTCGGTTGGATTTTGTGGGGAAGTACCATTGTGGGAAAAATTAAATTTCAAAAATGCAAAACCATGAACGGCAAAGCCTTCTGCCATTTTTTGCCAATGTCCCCAATCTTTAAAACCCTTAAAACCATGTGCAAAAATCAATAAGGGAAAAGATTCTGAATGATTAAAAGAATCAGGGAGATAGAGATCGAAACCAAATACTCGGGCAGCATTTCCGATTAAAAACTTATTTTCAATTATTTTCATATCTTTGTAAAATTGACATTTAACGATAAATTTCAGGAAATATTAACATCCCTCTAAGCCAAAAAGATAAGTTTTTGCGAAATTTAAGGCACTATGACATTAAAAACCTTTAATGCTATGAGACATCATCCAAAAAGCGGCTTAAAATTATTGAAGAAAGTTTCAAGACTGAACTAAAAGCAAAAATTAGTTGTTCAAACTAGTTTTAGTCCCTTTTAATTTTCCATTTAATAAACAAAGTCACAAGCTATGAAACCATTTATTTTTTTTACTGTAATCCTCTCATTTTTCTTCCAAAACACAATCGCTCAACCTATTTTAATAAAAGACGATTTTGATAAAGTTGACGGCAGTTGGTTCGTAAAAAATGATACGTCAATTAATTTTAGAATTGAAAATGGAGTCTATACAATACAGGATAAGGATACAACCCAAAGATGGTACTGTTGGAAAGATATAAATTATTTTTCTCATAAATTGGATTTTGAAATTGAAGCAAAAATTAAGCTGAAAGCAGGCAGTGCCAAAAGTAACTTTGGCTTAGTTTGGGCGTTGGCCGATTTAAAAAATCTTAACACCTTTGGTCTTAGCGGGGAAGGCAGTTTTTTTATTCAGTCTAAGATAAATGATAATTATAAAAGTGAAGTACCCCTCAGTAAATCAACCTATATAAATGGAACCGGTTCCTACAATATTCTAAAAATTAAATCAATAGGCCAAAGTATCTATTACTATATCAATGATAATTTAGTCAACAGTTCAGTTAAACCGGATATCAAAGGGCCCAATTTGGGATTTTTGGTCGATAAAAACTCAACGATTGAAGTTGATTATGTCTTAATCCGTCAGGAAGCAAAAATGAATATTGTAGCTAATTCTGTGTTGGGAAGAAAAAGCAGACCATTAGATAAGATAAACACAACTGCCTCTGAGAATGTGCCATTGATTTCAGCAGATGGTAATACATTGTATTTTTCGCGCGAAGAACATCCTGACAATATTGGAGACATAAGTAAATCCGATTGTTGGTATGCAAAAAAAGATAATGATGGATGGTTCACAAATCCTATAAATATGGGAAAACCATTAAACAATAAAGGCCATAATTTTATTATTTATGTTTCACCTGATGAACATACATTAATTCTTGCCAATCAATATAATGAAAAAGGCGAGATAAAATCTCAAGGTCTATCTATGAGCCAACTAACTGACAAAGGCTGGTCATTACCTGAGGACATTACAATCGAAGATTTTAAAAATGACCAAAAATTCGTTGAATACTATCTTTCTCAAAACAGAAAGGTTTTAATCTCGGCCATAAAAAATGAAAACTCGATCGGTAACAGTGATTTATTTGTAAGTTTTCAAATCGATGATAGAACTTACTCTAAGCCTGTAGACATGGGATCAGTCCTCAATACACTACATAGTGAATCTTACCCGGTTTTGTCTCCCGACAGTAAAAAAATTTATTTTTCATCTAATGGTCATCCAGGTTATGGAAAGTATGATGTTTTCGTTTCCGAAAGAAAAGATGATAGCTGGCTAAATTGGACAAGTCCCCAAAATTTAGGCCCTGAGATTAATACCGCTACAAGTGAAATGGGTTTTCAATTGAATTCAAACGGTGATATTGCTTATTTTACATCAGGCAAAAATTCGGGAAACAAACTTGATATTTTTGAATTTTACACAGAGGAAAAGAAACAGGATTCAGTATGTTTATTTTCAGGTATAGTTGCCGATGCCGTTACCGAAAAACCACTTGCGGCCGAAATAACATTTTATACTACACCAAAACATAAAGAAATTCTTTTATCAAAATCAAATCCTACCGATGGCACTTTCAAAGGTAGTTTACCAACCCATGTCAATTACGATTTCTATGGGATAAAGAAGGGCTATTACAGTGTAACCAGCAGAATAAATCTTGATTTTAAAGAGGATGCCATAATTTCATACAAAATCTCGATGAAAATGTATCCTGTACAGGAAGGATTGCTCGTACCCATGCCAAATCTCACTTTTAATGAAAAGAACCTGCCTACAGAATATTCAACTTACGAAATAGATCGTTTACTGCATCTTATGGAAGAATATCCTGCAATGACTATCCAAATAAAAACTCCGAAAGAAAATACTTTACAGAATGGTTCACAGGCCGCTTCAATAAAAAACTACTTGATTTCAAAGGGTATAAATGCAAACCGTTTTCTAAAAACTGAGGCTGGTCAAAATAGTTCCTTTGAGTTTAAAATTGTATCTGTTTTACAGGTTCTGCAAAAAGAAGTTGTTCAAAATAGCTTTTCCAGTCAGTTAAAAATTGACGATTTAAAAAAAGGACAAAAGTTTAAAGTCGAAAATCTCTATTTTATGGCCGATTCTACCTCTTTTACCTTTACTTCCAATAAAACACTTTCAGATTTGGCAAATTTTCTGATTCAGAATAAAAATATAAAAGTCGAAATTGGAGGTCATACCAATGGCCTTCCTGCTCATGAGTTCTGCGACCGACTGTCATTAGAAAGAGCTAAGTCGGTCTATTTATTTTTGATTTCGAAAGGAGTCAGTGGAAAAATGTTAGATTTCAAGGGATATGGAAAAAGAGAGCCGGTTGATGATAATTCAACTGAAAACGGTAGAGCAAAAAACCAAAGAGTAGAGATAAAGATCATTGAAATATACTAAAAAATAGTTTCTTTTTTGAATAAGAATATACTATCTCAATTAAAATGATCGGGCATTTGAATATAACCCACAAATTCGTCAATAGAAATTCTATTCGCTTTCAACGCGAAATCTAATGAGGAATTGGGTTTACGGTATTTCCTGATTACCTTTCAATCGTTCCAATATAGAAAATTATTATATATTTCATGATAACACTAAAAACTCTCGACGAGATTAAAGCTCCTATAGAAAAGGAACTCGAAATTTTCGAAGAGCGCTTCAAATCTGAACTAAAAAGCAAAGTTTCTCTGCTTGATACCATCATGCGTTTTGTTATCAAACGCAAGGGCAAACAGGTTCGTCCACTTTTCATATTTTTAGCGGCGGAAATCTGCGGAAAAACCTGTGAGACTACCTATCACGCAGCTTCTCTTGTAGAAATGCTGCACACAGCAACCCTGATCCACGATGATGTGGTGGATGATTCCATGCAGCGCAGAGGATTCTTTTCCCTAAATGCCCTATGGGGTAACAAAGTAGCTGTGCTTATTGGCGACTATTTGCTCTCCAAAGGCCTGCTGCTTTCGCTTAAACATGGCGCTTACCAACTGCTGCATATTTGTTCGGATGCCATTCGCGAAATGAGCGAGGGTGAATTGCTGCAGATTGAAAAGGCCCGCCGTCTCGACATTAAAGAAGAGATTTATTTTGAAATTATCCGTAAAAAAACGGCTTCACTCATCGCTTCGGCCTGTGCTGCAGGGGCAGCCTCTGTTGGGGCTACTGACGAAGAAATAGAACGGATGCGCCTAATGGGCGAAAAAATAGGCATAGCCTTTCAAATCAGGGATGACCTTTTCGATTTTGGCGATGGAGATGCGGGCAAACCGCAGGGCAACGATATTCAGGAGAAAAAAATGACACTGCCCCTCATTCATGCGCTCAATACAACAGATAAAACACATCGCAATCATATCATCAATATCATTAAAAACGAAAACACCAATCCCAAGAAAATTCAGGAGGTGACAGAATTTGTCATTAACAGCCCCGGCATTGAGTACACCAGACAAAGTATGTATCGTTACAGAAATGAAGCGATTGAACTGCTGAGAAGTTTCCCGCCCTCACTTGCCAGAGAATCCATGGAAGATTTGGTCATGTTTGTCACCGAAAGAAAAAGGTAATTTGACCCTTCTAAAAAATCTGCCATTTTTTATGAGCTATTCCAATTTTCATAATTATCTTTATCCTGACTTTGTTGGATAGCCCAATAAAGTATTATCCAAATCAATCATTTTCTATAAAACAACACAAACTTAAACTCATGAAAAAACTGTTTATCCTCAGCTTCGTTGCCATTATGGCTACAGTTGCTATCGGTTGCAAAGGCAAGGCAAAAACTGAAGCAAAAACTGAAACCAAAACTGAAGAGCCTAAACAAGAAGAAAAGCCTTCAACAGCTAAACTTATGGAAGGCGATTGGAATTTGGTAAGCATTGCAGGCAAAGAAATGTCAAAAGACAAATCGGTTACTTACAATTTCAAATCTGATGGTTCGGTTAATTTTGTTGCCGTTAAAAAAACGACTCAGATGAAATGGGAAGTTAAACAAAAAGACGGAAAAGAATTCCTGAGCACAAAAACTGAAAAAGACGAAGATTTTGAAATCAAAAGCATAGATGCAAAAAAAGTCGTTATCGTCGATAAAAGCGGTGATATCGAAATGCAGAAAAAATAGTAAAATTGGGCAGGCAGAGAAATACTGTCTGCCTTTTACAAAAAAATAAAAAAATCTAATATTTTAATATATAACTTATTAAACACATGAAAAAACTGTTTTATATCGGTTTTGTAGCCTTTGCTACTATCGCATGTTCAGGAGAGAGCACAACTACCATTGAAGATAAATCAACAGAAGTAAAAATCAATGAACCTAAAGTTGAAGTAAAAAAATCGTCCAAAGACCTTATTGTAGGCAGTTGGCAGGTAATCAGCATAAAAGGAGAAGATCAGTCCGCTAAGAAAAACCCTATAATTTTAACTTTTAATGCTGATGGCTCAGCTACATCAACAGCTAAAACAGGCAAAAAAGTTACTTGGGAAATTAAGGATACCGAGGGTAAACAGACTCTTATCCTTTCACCGGAAGGTACTGCTAAAGAAGAAGTTAAAATAACAAGTATTGATGAAAAGAAATTAGCAATTGTTGATAAAGACAATGATATCATTCTGATTAGAAAATAAATTATCCTTAGCCAATCGCAACCCGATTGGCTTTTTTGATTGCTTATGAATGAGCTTAAGGAACAATTTGGAGATATTGACATTTATCTGTTTGACCAACTGCTGAAAGGTAGGTTTCAATCTTGTAAAAGGGTGGCAGATCTGGGTTGCGGAAAGGGCAGAAACCTGATATATTTTCTAAAAAACGGTCACGAAGTCTATGGCATTGACAACAATCCTGATGCTATATGTGAAGTACAAAGCCTGGCGGCCGGAATAAATACTAAAACAGCAACCGAACAATTTATTGTTGGAAACATAGACCGGTATTTGCCTTTTGAAAATGGCAGTTTCGACCTCGTTATCTGCAATGCCGTTTTGCATTTTGCCAAAGATAAAACTCATTTTGAGGAAATGCTGAAAGCCGCCTGGTCTTTACTGAAACCGGGCGGCTATCTATTTGCCAGGCTGGCTACAGACATTGGCATCAAAAACCTCGTAATGCCGCTTTCTGATGGCCGCTTCCTGCTGCCTGACGGCAGTGAACGCTATCTGCTAAGTGTTGAAATGATTGCGGAATACAACCTGGAACTGAATGCTACAGCATACGAACCCCTCAAAACAACTGTAGTTGATAAC
Source organism: Saprospira sp. (assembly GCA_044349855.1). Classification (GTDB taxonomy): domain Bacteria; phylum Bacteroidota; class Bacteroidia; order Chitinophagales; family Saprospiraceae; genus Saprospira. The sequence goes on along the minus strand of JBIKQC010000065.1, from coordinate 530 downwards.
CTCAGAAGTATGACAAGCTGGTGTATACAGAAAAACTGAATGTTTTATTCTGCGCTTTTGCTTTTCAATTTTTCAATTTTTTCCAAATCAGCTTTTTTCCAGTTTACTTTCACTCCGTTGACAATATTCATGTTGATGCTTTCTGCGTCGGCAGTATTTATTTTACCTTTGAAAGCAATTTTACTGTTGTCAATACCCAATTTTTCAAGTATACCGCCCAATTTTGCATCCACTATAGCTGTCTGAACAGTTGGCCCTTCATTAATATCGGTTTTCAGCTGATCACCTTCCACATTCCAGGTTCCTTTCCATTTCACAACTACGCCTTTTAATATGGAAGACTGTGCAAATGCCTGGAAAGTTTTATCACCATTCATTTCAAAATAAAGTTTTGCAATAGCCAGATCCTGTACCCATGCACCTTTTACTTGTCTTTCTTTTTCATTGAGTGTCAAATTATCACAACTTTGAAAACCTAAAAGCATTGAAAATAGTGCAAAAAATAATATTAAATTTTTCATTTTAATTGA